>CAYSHR010000024.1:0-6362 GCA_964430795.1 uncultured bacterium | reverse complement strand
CCTTTACAGGGCCGAATATCTGGGCGCAAAACAGACCGTCGCGCTCGGGCTTAAATGTGCGGTAATTGATGGTCTCGGGCTTTTTGACCTCCCCAAAAGACCAATCCAAAATCGTTTCAGGACTGGCAAGAGCCAGCTTGATGGCTGAGAAGTTAATAGGGTTTACCGGTTTGTCAAAAAGATTATACAGGTCCTTCAAGGCGTTCCTCCTTAGGATGGTTCTCCCAGGTTACCCAATATATCGGTGATTTTTTTCACCGGTTTTATTCCAATTTTCATACAATTCAAAAATATCCACAAAAGAGCCGGGGCTTCTTCTACTTCTCCTGATCCTTGTCGTCAGGTTTTTCCTCTTTCTTTTCCTCTTGCTCTTCCTCTCCGGATTTGGCAAAGAGAGCCTCGGCTTCAGCAATAGCCATCTGAGTCGGATCGATCTCCGTCTCCTCCTCGTACTCTTCCTCAATAAGCCCAACATCCAGACAGAGAGATTGAAGTTCTTTAATTAAAACCTTGAAACTCTCGGGTAATCCGGGCTCCAGTTCCATATCGCCCTTCACTATGGATTCATACATTCTTGTCCTGCCGGTGACATCATCTGACTTGACGGTGATAAACTCCTGTAAGCTGTAGGCGGCGCCATAAGCCTCCATGGCCCAAACCTCCATCTCGCCAAGCCTCTGGCCGCCAAACTGAGCTTTTCCACCAAGGGGCTGCTGAGTTACAAGGCTGTATGGACCTATGCTTCTGGCGTGAATTTTATCATCCACAAGATGGTGTAGCTTGAGCATGTACATAATTCCCACAGTAACGTCTTCGTCAAAAGGAACTCCTGTTCGTCCGTCAAATAATACCGTCTGCCCTGAAGTGGGCAAACCGGCGCCGGAAAGCATGGTCTTGATGTCTTTTTCGTGGGCGCCGTCAAAAACAGGAGTGGCCATATGAATGCCCCTGTAAAAAGTTCGGGCAAAACTGATGATTTCGTCATCGTCGGCCTCATTAATCAGCTTCTTTAATCTTTGGCCAAGAAGGTTTTCCATCTCAAGGACACTTATAAGTTTTTTCCTGATAGCCGATGGAGAATAGTGCTCTTCAATATAATTGGTGATCTGCTCGCCAAGCTCTTTTGCCGCCCAGCCAAGATGAGTCTCCAATATCTGCCCTACATTCATACGGCTTGGAACACCCAATGGATTCAGGACCATCTCTACAGAGCGTCCATCAGGCAGGTAAGGCATATCCTCACTGGGAACGATTCTGGAAAGAACGCCTTTGTTTCCATGGCGTCCGGCCATTTTATCGCCAACCTGGAGTTTTCTTTTTATGGCCACATAAACCTTAACCATCTTGATAACGCCCGGGATCATTTCGTCCGACTTGCGAAGTCTTTCAATTTTTTCATTAAAAAATCCCTTGACCAGTTCAATCTGATCAGTGACGTTGACAACAAGGTTTGTCACCTTCTTTTCAATATCTCTATTTGTAAGGCTTATTCCCGAAATCTTGACAAAAGGTATTTCGTCCAGGATATCCGAGGTGATCTGCCGGCCTTTTTTGATAAGGATTGTGCCATCATCCTCATCCATGAGATTGCCGGCCACTTTTTTACCTTCAAGCATGCCCTTGACTGAAACAAAAGCGTTTTCAAGTATGATCTTGATCTCATCATCCTGGTCCTGGAGAATTCGGGCCACGTCCGCGTCTTCGATCTGCTTTGCCCGCTCGTCCTTCTCCACACCTTTTCGAGAGAAAACTTTGGCGTCAATAACCGTTCCCACAACACCCGGTGGAACGGTTAAACTTGTATCTCTAACGTCTCCGGCCTTTTCTCCAAAAATAGCCCTAAGGAGTTTCTCCTCGGGAGATAGCTGGGTTTCACCTTTGGGAGTGATCTTTCCAACAAGTATGTCCCCGGGCTTTACCTTTGCTCCAATCCTGATAATGCCCGACTCGTCAAGGTTTCTAAGGGCCTCCTCGGAAACATTTGGGATATCCTTGGTTATCTCTTCTTTGCCCAGCTTGGTGTCCCTGGATATGGATTCAAAAACCTCAACGTGAATAGAGGTAAATCTATCCTGGCGAATCACATTTTCGGAAATGAGAATTGAATCCTCGAAATTGTAGCCGCCCCAGGGCATAAATGCCACCATGATATTCTGCCCAAGAGCCAGTTCACCGGTTTCGGTGGCCGGACCATCGGCAATTACGTCGCCTTTTGAAACAAATTCACCCATTGCGACAATGGGGCGCTGGTTAATGCATGTGTTCTGATTGCTGCGTTGAAATTTTATCAGGTTGTAAATATCCACGCCCGCTTCAGAAAACTCTTTTTCATTATCATTGACCTTGATGACAATTCTGCCGGCGTCAACGCTGACAACCTCGCCGCCACGCCTTGCTATGGATGTGACACCGCTGTCTCTGGCCACGATCTCCTCCATGCCTGTGCCAACAAGAGGAGCGTCGGGCCGCAATGTAGGAACTGCCTGGCGCTGCATATTTGATCCCATCAGCGCCCTGTTGGCGTCATCGTGCTCAAGAAAGGGAATCAATGATGCGGCAACGGAAACCAGTTGCTGGGGCGATACGTCCATATAATCGACTCTGGTCTTGGGAACCATGGTGTAATCCCCTTTGTCACGGGCGTTGATCTGTTCCATGACAAACCAGTTGTTCCGGTCAAGCAGAGCGTTAGCCTGGGCAATTACATATTTCTCTTCCTCAAGAGCCGAAAGGTAAAGAGCGTCCTCGGAGACCAGTTGGTCTTCCTGGTTTACCGGCCTGTAGGGGGTCTCAATAAACCCATAGTTATTTACTTTGGCGTAAGTGGAAAGAGAAGCGATAAGCCCGATGTTGGGTCCTTCCGGGGTCTCAATAGGGCATATGCGGCCATAGTGAGTGGAGTGAACGTCCCGAACATCAAAGCCGGCTCTCTCCCTTGTCAAACCACCAGGACCAAGAGCGGAAAGCCTGCGCTTGTGAGTCACCTCAGAAAGAGGATTTGTCTGGTCCATAAACTGGGAGAGCTGGCTGGAGCCGAAGAACTCCTTTATTACAGCCGATACAGGCTTGGCGTTGATAAGATCGTGAGGCATGAGAGTGTCGATCTCCTGGAGGCTCATTCTCTCTCTTATGGCCCGGTCCATTCTTACAAGACCAATGCGGTATTGGTTTTCCACCAACTCGCCCACAGCCCTGACCCGGCGATTGCCAAGATGATCAATATCGTCAACGTCCCCTTTGCCCTCTTTTAGATTCAGAAGATAAAAGACAACGAAAATAATATCCTCTCTGTCCAGAACCTGGCGCTCGATGGGAGCGTCAATGCCAAGCTTGAAGTTGAGTTTGATTCTTCCCACTTTTGAAAGGTCGTATCTGTCGGAATTGAAAAAGAGATTTTGGAACAGGTTTGAAGCAGTCTCCTCTGTGGGAGGATCGCCGGGGCGAAGCCTCTTGTAAATCTCAATCATGGCCTCGGTCTTGTCTATTACCTTGTCAAGAAAAAGAGTGCTTCGCAGAGACTGGCTGATGGTCGCCGTCTCTGTATGAAGTATCTCAAATTTCTTGATGCCCACCTCAAGAAGCTTTTCGATTTTTTCAGGGGTTACCTTTTCGGAAGGCTCGGCAAGGATCTCACCGGTTTCCTCATCAATAATAAACGAGGAGAAATATTTCCCTTCAAGGCTTTCCTGGGTAACGGGAATGGTCTTGATTTTCGCGGCAAGGATTTTTTTGATGGACAGAGCGTTAATTCTTTTATTCTTGTTAACAATAATATTGCCGTCTTTATCCTTGATTTCCACAGAAGCCACCTGGCCTCGATGCATTTCAGGGTTGAAATCCATTTTGGCTTTGACCCCGGCCATAAGGGTAACCCGCACTTTGCTGTAATAGGTGTCGTAAAATCTCTGAAGAATTTCGTCGGAAGTATATCCCAGGGCTTTTAGTAAAATTGTAGCCGGCATTTTTCTTTTGCGGTCTATTCGAACGTGGAGAATATCCTTTGCGTCAAATTCGAAGTCTATCCAACTTCCGTGGTAAGGAATAATTCTCGCGTTGTACAGGAGTTTGCCTGAAGAGTGGGTTTTGCCCTTGTCATGGTCAAAAAAGACCCCCGGACTCCTGTGGAGCTGGCTGACAATAACTCTCTCTGTACCATTAATAATAAAAGTCCCATTTTGGGTCATTAAAGGGATCTCGCCAAAATATACTTCCTGCTCTTTAATGTCCCGAATGGTCTGAGCTGTGGTTTTCTCGTCCGTGTCCCAGACCACCAGCCTGATGGTGACTTTAAACGGGGCCGCGAAGTTCAAGCCCCTTTCACGACATTCTATGACGTCATATTTGGGCTTTTCGAGCATGTAGTTGACAAACTCGAGAGTCGATGTGCCATTGAAATCCTTGATGGGGAAGATACCCTTAAATACACCTTGCAACCCAATATCATCCCGTTCTTTAGGAGACTTTTGAGACTGCAAAAAGCGCTCATAGGACCTCTTCTGAATCTCTATCAGATTCGGGATCTCAATAATCTGTTTAATATTCGCGTAATTCTTACGAAAGCGCTTGCAGCGTGCGAGCGATTCCAACATGAGCAGCTCCTTGGCTCAGTGAGCCGGCTACTAATACTATGGAAGGAGCGCCGTCAAAATTTGACGGCCAGGGCTATAATCATATATGAGATCAAAGAACCCGGACCCGGCGAAAAACCCCGGGTCCGAATATATGATCATTACTTAATGTCAACCTGTCCGCCGGCTTCCTCGATTTTGCTTTTGATTTCTTCAGCTTCATCTTTGCTCACACCTTCCTTGATGGCGCCGGGAATCCCGTCAACCAGTCCCTTGGCCTCTTTAAGCCCCAAGCCCGTGATGGCCCTGACTTCCTTAATCACCTGGATTTTCTTGTCCCCGGAAGAGATGAGGATAGCGTCGAATTCGGTTTTTTCCTCAGCGGCGGCGGCTTCACCACCACCGGCCGGCATGGCCATGGCCGCCACTGGAGCCGCGGCGGAGACGCCAAACTTGTCCTCAAGCTCTTTAATAAGCTCTGAAAGATCCAGTACGGACATGTTGGCGATAAAATCTATTACTTGTTCTTTGGTAATGTCTGCCATTTTTATAATTCCTTTCCATAAAATGCGGCACCATCAATTAGTTCAATAAGGAAGGGCCGGTTTTTTCAGGCCGCTTCAGATTCCTTTTTCTCTTTTAAACCATTAAGTACGTTAAGCAGCCCCCGAGGCACATTGGCAAATAGCGAGACAAAGCTCGTAGCAGGCGCGTTTAATGTACCGAGGAACATGGAGAGCAACTGTTCTCTTCCTGGAAGTTTGGACAGAGCTTTGATGTCATCAGCTAAAAGAAGCTTATCGCCCATCATTCCGGCTTTTACATCAATGGCCTTAATTTCTCCAGCCATCTCCACAAGAACCTTCGCGCCTTCCACCGGTTCACCGTAAGTGAAAAGACCGGCGTTGGGACCGGCCAGATATTCAGCTATCGGTTCCTTGTCAGTGCCCGACACGGCTCGAATAGCTAAAGTATTCTTGAAAATAAGCAGATCGGAATCCACAGCTTTTTCAAGTTTGCGGCGAAGGCTGTTGATCTGGTCGACAGTTATGCCTTTATAATCGAACAACATCACCAGTTCGGCACGGCTGAACTTCTCCTTGAGCAACTCAATGGTTTTTGCTTTTTCTTCTTTATTCAACTTTTATCATCCCCCCTTTCATTCCGGGTTTTCCGTTATGCTACAGCCGGTCACCGGAACGAAAGGGCAATGGCGGACATAACCGCGAGCCTGTTTCGCAAGTTTCGGTGGGCCGACCTTTTTTTGTCAATTAAGTGGAGTAACTCCACGCCAACTGTCTTAAACACGCGAGAATCAGTAAAAAAATTCCTCCCGTAAAGCATAGACAATACGGGAAACCTGACGCCGGGGCGCTCTCCCGGCCAATTCCGTTATTTGAGCAAATTCAGAATCTCCATAGGGTCCAACCGGATTCCAGGACCCATGGTGGTTGAAACAGAAACATTTCTAAAATAGATGCCTTTGCTTGACGCGGGTTTTAATTTTTGAATAGTGGCTATCAAAGAAAGAATGTTCTCCTTGAGCTTATCGTTTTCAAAACTCTTTTTGCCCACGGTAATGTGGAGAATTCCCACCTTGTCCACCTTGAACTCCACCTTGCCCTTTTTAAACGCCTCAACAGCGGGCTTGACATCGAAGGTCACTGTTCCCAGTTTTGGACTGGGCATCATTCCCCTGGTGCCTAGAATTCTTCCAAGCTTGGCAACATCTTTCATCATATCCGGGGTGGCGATGCACTTATCAAAATCAAGCCAGCCATCCTGGATTTTCTT
>CAYSHR010000023.1:14290-15426 GCA_964430795.1 uncultured bacterium | reverse complement strand
GACTCTTGAATACCTGATTGATTAAATTCAATTTGCCTCTCCACCCCTTCGACCTTCATTTCCAACAGGTCAAGCTTCTCATAAAACCTGTCCATTTCGCCAAGAGTCTCTTTAATAGCCAGAAGCTGTTTTTCTCCAATTTCTTTGTTCCGGTCAACACCATTAGAAAGGGTTTGTTTGACCCGATTTGCGATTTGATCAATCCGCATTATGATATTTCGCTGTCTAAAAATGATCCAGATAATCAGTACAAAAAGGAACGCGATTAGCCCAATGGAAATATATGATAGATATTCGAGAAATTTACCAACAGCCAAGACCATATTCTACCTTTCATGTAAAAAGGGCGCCATGCTCCAAGCAGGTCGGAAGAACTTGAAACATGAGTCATTATTTTTTCACAAACAGTTTTTCAAAAAAACTTTTCGGTTTTTCCTTTTTCTGGTCCTCGAGCTTTATCAGCCTCAATTCACGAAGGGCCTCAATTGAGTTAGGATTACAAATTAGAGCTTTCTCAAACTGTTTCTCAGCAAATTCCTTTAGTCCCTGTCTTTTGTAAATGTGTCCAAGGAAAATATACGCTTTTTCAGTCCTTGGGCTTATCTGGATCGCCCTGTTTAAGTGTTCCCTGGCCTGAAATTGAAAATCAGCATGAGAATCGTTGCCTCGTATTGCCAATTCCTCCTCGTCCAGGTCTTTCTCGTAAGGCATATTGTACATGGCCCAGCCAAGGTGGGCGATATACTCAGGGTCATTGGTTATATCAACAGCCTTTTTAAAAGCGTCAGTAGACCGTGTATATCTTTTTTCCCGCAAAAAATTCAGACCGTTCTGATAATGTTGTTCGGCGAGAATGATCTTCTTGACCCCCTCAAGCCTTGAGCTCTGACGTTCTTCTATTGACTGGTCTCCTTCCAGTTTCGCCAGGTAGGAATTTATTTTTTCCTGAGTATTTAGTTCTTCATAAGCATCTGAAATAGCTCTGAATATTTCTTCCACTTTCATTTTTAATTCTGAGGATACGTTTCCAAAGAACTTATCCGGATGATAGTTTTTCGCCAATTTGTGATAAGCCACTCTTACTTCATGCTCAGTGGGATTATTACTGGTTTGAAGTATCTGGAAAAAGTTAGCTT
>CAYSHR010000023.1:8873-14280 GCA_964430795.1 uncultured bacterium | reverse complement strand
ATTGCTATCTTTTTGGTATTTTAAAACTGCCTCAAATTTTTCTTCTATATTTTTGGCGAGCTTAATTTTATCAGCCTCCGGTCCTGATGTTGGAACCGTGTCTTTCGGCTTCATTTCAACCATATCTTCTGAAGGTTGCCCTTCACTGCCAGGTTGGTTGTCAATGATTGTTGTCGCTTCTTCTTCGGTGACCTCTTGATCAAGATCAATAATGATATTGGCCCTTTGTCCGCTTTGAGATTCGTCGGTTTTCGAATCAATTGGAGTATCCTGATGTGTGCTGCTCATCTGCCTGGTTGGCGCTTCGTTTTCCTCATCTTCAGTTTCAATAATGGAATTAAAAAAGTTGTCCGGCGTTTCTGATTTTTCATTGGATGGTTCGCACATTCCGGAATAGCAGAGAGCTAAAATGATGTGATAGGTCTCTTCTGGTGATAGGGGAGAGTTGGAGATGATTTCGTCAACGGTTTTTGTTCCATCAATATCCATAAGAAGTTTGCTCTCAGAGGGAGTTAACTCCAACTCCTGGAATTTATAATACTGATTGCTCCCGGCCCTTAAATATTTATCTATATAGGGTAGCAATCTATCCAGGGAATAATCGAGATCAAAATATTTCTTGATTCCAAAGAAAATTATATTTGCCGTGGACATGTCTATTGCCGAGATATCCCCGGTAACCGAATTGTCCTGGGTGAACTCAAACTCACCTTCTCGCCATGAGAATATTTCAAAAATCTTGTCTCTCATCTGAAGCTTCAAATAATGGACCAATTCCTGAGGAGTGATGGCCTCCATCTCGATGAGAATAGTGCCTAGAAGTCTTGTTGACTCCTTTTGAAGCTCCAGACCTTTCTCACATTGCTCCTTTGTGATTTTTCTCATTCTGACAAGATAATTTCCAAATAGCTCTTTTTCGATGTTGGTTTTAATGGAAACTGGATATCCCTCATTGACAGCTATCTCTTTCTCGACTTCGCCGTTTTTCATAACCAGGATTCCTGATTTTCCCATAACGTAAACAGAATGAAGAATCTCGGCGAAAGTCAATGTCGTCATATCTCCGTTCATAAGGACTTTTGGCTTGTCAGGAGTGGTTTCCTGATCATCTTCATCACTTTGGGCAGGAGCGGCTTGGTCTCCCTGGCCAATATATCCGGCAACTGTAGTGAGAAGATTTGAGAGTTGGAAAGGTTTTTCAAGAAAACCGTCGGCGCCGTATTTAATCTTGGAGTCAGTCTGCATCTTGAAGTTTTTATAAATCGCGCTCATCAATATTATTGGCGTACTTTTACCATATTCTGTCTCTTTTATCTTCTTACAGACCTCCCATCCATTCATTTTTGGGAGAAGGACATCTAAAAGAACCAGGTCTGGTCTTACTTCGTCAAATTGTTCCAACGCGTCTTCACCATTTCCCGAGACAATGGTCTCATACCCCTTCGCTGAGAAGGAGGCGTGAAGAATTTGACCTATATTGCGATCATCATCGACTACCAGAATTCGTTTGGACATAATTTAGCCCCTGAAATTGAAAAGTTTTGTTCTAAACAGAACCATGACAAAAGAACCCTAACATTTAAGTCTACACTTATTTTTTCCCATTGAACAGGTTTTCTATTGTTTCTACACTTGGAGGCGCGGCAAGACCTGCTTCAGTGGAAATGGCTGTAACATTTTTTGCCGGGGTAACGTCAAAGGCGATGTTCAATACTTTTGCGCCTTTGGGTACGATTCTCAGAGTATCCAGAATGTGAGTAACTTCTCTAGGCGTTCTATTCTCAATGGGAATTTGTTCACCTGATGGGCACCGCCTGTCAATTGTTGATGTGGGCGCCGCGACAATAAACGGAACACCATGTTCCTTTGCCAGAACAGAAACCATATAGGTTCCGATTTTATTCGCCACATCGCCATTTGCCGCGATTCTGTCCGAACCCACCACCACCAGATCGATTTGACCAGCTTTCATAAGGTGGCCGGATGTATTATCGCTGATTACCGTAGTGTCAATATCATCCCTCATAAGTTCCCAGGCAGTGAGTCTGGCGCCTTGAAGAAAGGGGCGGGTCTCATCGGCGAATACAGTTATATTTTTTCCAGCTTCGTGGGCTGCCCTGATTACACCAAGGGCTGTGCCGTATCCGCCGGTTGCCAAAGCGCCGGCGTTACAGTGGGTAAGAATCCTTGCTCCATCCTTCACATAAGGCAGGGCAAAGCGTCCCATGGCTCTATTATCCTCAATATCCTTTTCCAGGATTCTTTGAGATTCATCTTTAAAAAGAGAGAAGATTTCTTTTGGGGATAGTCCTTTATTGTCTTTAAAGAGTTCTGTGTAATGCTCAATAGCCCACCTTAGATTTACCGCCGTCGGCCTTACATTTATTCCCCGGCAAACTTCATCCATTTTGTTGTCAACAGCCTGCTGGTCGCCATCAAAATTCTTAAAGGCAAGGGCCAGGCCCATGGCCGTGGCGATACCAATAGCCGGCGCTCCCCTGATCACCATAGTTACAATAGCATCAGCGACTTGGGGCCACTTGCTGTATTGGTTCCATACTTCTGTCCCTGGCAGGATTCTCTGGTCGATCATTTCAACAATGTCGCCATTCCAGCGAATAGGTGAAAAATCCATTTATTACTCCTTAATACTAGGACAGACACTACTTATTCTTTTTATCGTCTTTAAAGCAGACGCTCCAGACCGCTCCATCAGCCGTGTCTTTTATTTCAATGCCAAGCTCGACAAGTTCACCTCTGATTGTATCGGCAAGTTCAAAGTTTTTATTGAGCCTGGCTTTCTGTCTGGCTTCAATCTTATCCATAATATCCGAGTCCTTCAAATTATTTTTTGATAGCCACTGTGTTTTTTGGTGAGCGCGAAATTTCGTTGGTTTTCTCCAGGGAACTCCAAGTATACCTCTGAACGTCAAAAACATCCATCTGGATTTGGCAAGCAGGGATTCGCGGCCCGGGTTATTCCCGGGCCATTGTCCCAAAGTGTTTACAACTCTGACAAGCTCGAAAAGATGCCCAATGGCTTTGGCCGTGTTAAAATCGTCATCCATGGATTCTTCAAAATCACTGAGTATTTTATCAAGCTGCTTGTCCAGTTTCCTGCCCTTCTTGTCCAACTCCTCCTGGTTGACATCAACAACCTCGGGTAGCTCCGATTCAAATACTTCCCAGGCCTGATACAATCTGTCAAGGGCGGTCATGGCTTCTGAAAGGGCTCTGTCCGAGTAATCAATAGGGCTTCTGTAATGAGCGGAAAGGATAAACAAACGTATGGCTTCAGGGGGGTATATCTCCAGAACTTCTCGAATTGTGAAAAAATTGCCAAGAGACTTTGACATTTTTTCCGAATTGATCCGGACAAATCCGTTGTGAATCCAATATTTCACAAAAGGCTTTTTAGTCACCGCTTCAGACTGAGCGATTTCATTTTCATGATGAGGAAAAATCAGGTCTTCACCGCCGCCATGGATATCGAATGAGTCCCCAAGGTGTTTTATGCTCATGGCCGAGCACTCAATGTGCCATCCCGGCCGCCCTTCTCCCCACGGCGATTCCCAGGAAGGTTCATCAGGCTTACTTTTTTTCCATAAAGCGAAATCAACCGGGGAGCGCTTTCTTCTGTCCACGTCAACTCTGGCGCCGGCCTGAAGGTCTTCCACCTTTCTGTTTGAGAGCTTTCCATAAGGGGGAAATGTTTTGACCTCGAAATAGACATCACCGTCAATCTCATAGGCGTGACCATTCTCCTCCAGTTTTTTGACATGATCGATGATGTTGGATATATGCTCTGTTGCTTTTGGTTCAATAGAAGGGCGAAGCACGGCAAGGGCGTCCATGTCACGATAAAACTCAACAATAAATTTCTCTGTAACATCTTTTACTTTTTGACCGGTCTGGTTTGCCCTGTTGATTATCTTGTCATCGATGTCTGTAAAATTCCGTACATAGTTAACATCGAATTTCCTGTATCTGAGATATCTGTAAATAGTATCAAAGACAATCTGGCTGCGAGCGTGGCCAACGTGGCACATGTCATAGACGGTTACGCCGCAGACATACATCCTGACTTTACCATCGTTGTGAGGCTGGAAATCCTCTTTTGATCTTGTCATTGTATTGTAAAGCTTAAGGGTCATAAAAAATACGTCTTTCTTCCCTCAGGTTATGGTCCTTGCCCAGATTCTATGGCTTTAACCTTCCCATGGTTCTGGGGAAGGGAATTGTTTCGCGAACATGTTTCAGGCCACAAATCCAGGCGATGGCGCGCTCGACACCAAGACCAAATCCGGCATGAGGGACAGAGCCATATCTTCGAATGTCTTTATACCAGTCAAAAGCCTCCATGGGCAACTTGTGTTCCTCGATTTTCCTTTCAAGAACATCGAGATTATCCTCGCGAGCGCCGCCGCCGATAATTTCGCCATATCCTTCAGGAGCAAGCATATCCACGCTCAGGGACAACCTGGAATCCTCAGGATCCTCTTTCATATAAAAAGCTTTAATGGCCGTTGGGTATCTGTGCACCAGGAGAGGTTTGTCAAACTGTTTTGAAATAACAGTCTCGTCATCGCCGCCAAAATCATCGCCCCATTCAAAATCAACACCGGCCTCATGGAGCCGGGAAACGGCGTTGGTGTAGCTGATTCTTGGGAAAGGTTTCTCCACTCTTTCAAGGGCGTCAATATCTCTTTCAAGGATATTCAATTCGTGTTTGCGGTTCTTTAAAACTTTTTTAACGACAAATACCAGGTAATCCTCCATCAAATCCATGTCGTCATCAAGATCAAAAAACGCGACTTCAGGCTCCATCATCCAGAACTCCGTAAGGTGCCTTCGCGTCTTGCTTTTTTCCGCCCGAAAAACAGGTCCAAAGCAATAGACTTTGCCAAAGGCCATGGCCGCGGCTTCATTATAGAGCTGCCCTGATTGAGTAAGGAAGGCCGTGTCGCCGAAATATTCCGTTTCGAAAAGGGTGGTTGTTCCTTCGCAAGCAGCGGGAGTAAAAATCGGCGCGTCTATGAGAGTAAAGCCGTTGCCGTCAAAGTAATCCCGGGTGGCTTTAATAATTTCGTGCCTAATTTTTATAATGGCGTGTTGCCGGCTTGATCTTAACCAAAGATGCCTGTGATTCATCAGGAAATCAACGCCGTGTTCTTTCTTTGAGATTGGGTATTCATCCGCCATGGAGATGACCTTGTAATCGGTGATATCGATTTCGTAGCCGATGGGAGATCGGGGGTCGGCTTTTACCGTGCCTTTTATTACGACCGATGATTCCTGTGTGGTATGATCGGCCAGCTTGAATGTATCCTCATTTACATTGCCCTTGAACATAACCACAGGGTTGTAATGAGTCCATAGCCCACGTTCATAAAAATGATGTTGCCCC
>CAYSHR010000023.1:0-8863 GCA_964430795.1 uncultured bacterium | reverse complement strand
GGCCAGCCAGCCTTTTATGGTAACTTCCTGGCCAACATATTTTTCCGCGTCCTTGATATAAAAATCCGGTCGTTCCATGATATCTACTCCTTCCTGGCTCCAACATCAATTCCAAGCTCAATAAGCTGTTCCTTATCCACTTTCGAGGGCGCGCCCGTAAGAAGGCAATAAGCTTTGGCTGTCTTTGGAAAAGCGATTACATCTCTCAGGTTATCAGTCTCAGCCAGCAACATGACCAGCCGGTCAAAACCAAAAGCGATTCCGCCATGGGGGGGTGTGCCATATTCAAATGCGTCAAGAAGAAAGCCGAATTTATCTCGGGCTCTTTCTTCGGATATGCCCAGAAGCTTGAAAATTTTCTTTTGAATTTCACTCTGATGGATACGAATTGATCCGCCGCTGACTTCATTTCCATTCCAGACCAGGTCATATGCCTTTGCCCGCACCGCCCCCGGGTCTGATTCAAGAAGATCAACATCGTCATCATTTGGGCTGCAAAATGGGTGATGCATGGCGTCCCATCGGTTTTCGCTCTGGTTCCACTCCACCATGGGGAAATCAACCACCCATAGGAAGTTGTCCTTTTCCTTGTCAATAAGATCAAGCTCATTGCCAAGCTTTTTCCTCAAATTACCAAGGCTGTCATAAACAGTTTTTAAAGGGCCCGCGACAATTAGAATTGCCATGCCGGGCTTCGGGTCAAATTTATCCAACAGCGCTGATTTCTCATCATCCGAGAAAAATTTAACAGCCGGTCCTTTAAGTTCCCTATCTTCTCCAACCTTTACCCAGACAAGACCCTTGGCGCTAAAAATTTTCACATAGTCGGTAAGAGCGTCCATCTGTTTTCTGGAATATCCGCCTACTGTTGGCGCGCAGATGCCTTTGACGGCGCCATTATTTTCCAGCGCTCCTTTAAAAACCACAAATTCGGAATTGGCGAATATCTGACCAAGGTCGGAAAGCTCAAGGTCAAATCTAGTGTCAGGGCGGTCAATCCCAAACCTCTCCATGGCTTCTTTATAGGTGATTCTCGGTAAAGGAAGCTCAAGCTTTTTGCCTTTGATTTTATCAAGGATTTTAGCGGTGAGCCCTTCTATTATGGGAAGAAATGTCTCCTGGGTGACAAAGCTTGCCTCAATGTCAATTTGGGTGAATTCAGGTTGCCGGTCCGCCCTGTTGTCCTCATCTCTAAAGCACCGGGCTATCTGAAAATATCGATCGTATCCCGCCACCATGAGCAACTGCTTTAGAAGCTGAGGGCTTTGGGGCAGGGCGTAGAAATCGCCGTGATGCAGTCTACTTGGAACCACGTAGTCCCTTGCTCCCTCAGGAGTGCTTTTGGTCAGAATTGGAGTCTCGATCTCCAGAAAACCATTATTCACAAGATAGTCGCGAACAATCTGGTAAACCTTATGTCGCAGCATCAGTATGTTTTGAAGATAAGGTCGGCGAAGGTCGAGGTATCGATATTTTAACCTCAGGTCTTCATTGGCGTCAACATCGTCCGCAATGACAAAAGGTGGAACTTTTGCTTTGTTCAAGATAATCAGGCTGTCAGCCAGGACTTCCATCTCTCCTGTAGACATATCCTTATTTACCTGGCCATCAGGGCGCCGGCGGGCTACACCCTGTATCGCCACCACAAACTCTCTGCCCAGATCCCCTGCTTTTTTATGGGACTTTTCATCATTGGCCGGATCAAAAACTACTTGAGCCACTCCTTCCCTGTCTCTGATATCTATAAATATCAGATTTCCCAGGTCTCTTCTTCTATGGACCCAGCCAAAAAGAGAAACTCGCTCCGTCTGATTCTCGGCTCTTAGGTGTCCGCAATAATGACTTCGGGTTTGCCCTGAAAGGGGTTCAGCCATCTCTATCCTCCAAAAATAAAAACTTGCGCAATTTTTTCTTGATCAAAAGAAAACAGTAAATCCAAGTAACATCTTAACCCGGTTGATCTGTACCGGAATTCAGTCCAAAAATTGTTGTATCATTTAGATTGGGAAAGTCCAGAAAAAATGGCTTAAAAGGTAAAAAAAGCGGTATTTTCCACCAAGTTACAGTTCTGATGAAATATTTCATGAAAGAAATCAATTTTGTCTTGAAACAAGGCGCCCTTTAAAGTCATCAAGAAGGATTTTGTAATCCTTATCCACAATTATGCTGATCGGACCTGAGGCGCCGGTGCTTCGCCGGGCGATCTCCATCTGGATCGCCAGGTCGATTGCCTTGTTGAGATTGTCTGTAAAAACGATTTTATTATTAAATTTTGAATAGTCAATTTTCATCAATTCATTAAAAAGACCTTTGCTTTTTACGGAATTGACACTATCTTCAGGCAGATCAGGGCTGGTTTCGTATGCCCATGCTTTAAAGATTTCCGTCTGGGATACCATTTCGTTTAATAAAATATAGTATTCCTTACGCAAAAGCCAATTCATGTCGTCAGGATTATCCGGAAAACTTAAGCCTTTTTCGCTATAAGCCAGCCTGAAAGCATTGTGAAAAGTTTCCATAGAATATGAGGTTTCGATTTCTAAACCCTTTGACATGGCATATCCCAGATCCGGCCGATCTTTTATCAAATTATGATATATATCAAGGATATTTTCCTTATCCAGTTCAGGCAGAATATACAATAACGCCAGATTTGCCTTATGAGCCAGATTTCGCCCATAGAGAGCATTTAACATATCCGGGCATTCCAGCAGCGCTCTTGAGAGATGAAAAGCCAGCCTGAAGTAAGAGACGCCAATTTTGGTATCGCCCTTTTTTATCATGTCAATGGCATTATATAAAATGACAGGGGTAAAGGAGATTATGCCATGCCGGACTTTATAAAACTCGGCTGGATTCTCATCAATATCAGGAGGAACAATATTATTTGCTCGCAAAACAAAGTCTTTATCCACAAGCATAACCATTTTGTCCGGAATCTCGCCGTACTTTGCCGTTTTTTTAACGAAAATCTCCAGTTTTTCATCTATCTGTTCATCAAGACCTTCAAGGGAAAAATCCAAATTAAATGGCTCGCTTCCGGAAATGTTCCGGAATTCTAAAAGAAGTTTTCCAAGAGCGATATTTCCATCATCCGGCCGCGAGAGAAGCTCTTGTTCGGCTTTGTTATATTTTGCGAGCTTGTTGTTTAAAAAAGCCTTGTCAACATCGGGAAACCTGAAATACTCTCGGTATTTATAGCCATACCAGCCTATTATTGAGACGACAATCAGAAGGGCGGCCAAAAGAAGTATTCCCATTACTTTGAAAAAGGCACCCATTAGATTCTCTTTTTACGATATTGATATTCAGACAGATATGGTGAAATAAATCACTAAAGTAATATACTCTCAAAAAGGGCAATATCTTTCATTCCATCACGGAATAGTTCCAATAAAAGGAATAATCAGTTTCCTGATACATTATATACCCAGATTGATGGGTAATTTCTAGCTCTTATCTGCCCTTTAGTGAACTTCATGTAGAAAATTTCTTCATCCAAAGGCGTAACCACCATTACCTCGATGGCTGAGCCAGAGCTGATCAGGGTGTTTCCATTTTCAAAACGCTCAACATTACCCTGGGACAAAGCAAAAGGTGTTCTATATTCCCAGACTTGCTCCACTGTCATGTTTACCTGGTCAACTTCAAGCTCAAGAGCTCTTGACCAGGGACCATTCAAACATGTACCGCCGTACCTGCAATTACCGTTGTCAAAGACTAGAAGGCGGGTATCAGAGATAAAGTAAGCGTCATGTTGAAACCTGAACCACTTATCCTCTTCATCTTCATCGCCGAGCCACTCAAATTCCGTTAACTCAGGACCCATTTGCCAGATAACGTCTCCGGTATCAATGTCGATTTTTAATATTCGCTTGGCGTTTCTGAACGAGACAAGGAGAGCGTTTTCATCGGGAAAAGCCCAAACCGAATTTCCATGGGTCCAGTCATGCTTTCCAAATCCCCAGAAAGGAATCAAGCAGTTTTCCACATCCATGGCCTCTGGTGGGATAACATCCTGATGATCAAAAGCGCTCCACCTCCAGGTTTCAACGCCGTTGCTATCAAGCTTGAGTATTCCATCTCCAACCACGCTATCCGAAGGAGTAACCAAATCGCACTCAACGCCTGAACCGATCTGGTTGAATATCACGTAAGCCTGTTCAATGTCATTATTCACCAAATAAAACTGATGATGAGTGAGAATAAAGTATGGGTCATTGGCGTCTATATCATAAACCAGGTATTCATCGCCGTTTAAAGAAATGCCTCTTAATGAGTCCTCGGTACCATATATCAGCTCTCCGTTTACGATGGGAGTAGTCCAGGCGTCGAGCTTGATTTCATTTTGATGAAAAAGCCTGACCCGCCCTTCTCGGTCATAAAGCATGGAAATACTGTCATCATCAGCGCCGGGGAGCCCTTTGCCCTTGCTCCAAATTGCGAACCAGTCTCTATCGGTCTGGTCATTGTCAAATTCAAGCTCTGTCAATTCAGGGGCGTTTTCAGGCAAGGAGGGAGTGGTAAAGGTGCCTGTAGCCACTACTTGCTCCGGGGAACCGGCGATGAAAAAAGTATATTCAAATTCAGTCTCTTTTAACAGACCATAGAACCAGAATTCGTGGGTGGCGCCATTTGCGCTCTCTACCGGGCTTGAGGGTCCATAACCCGGTTCGCCGTCGGTGGTGACCCGCCCTGAAAGCGAACATGGGGAGTCGGTAGTCACCACCAGTTTTCTCCCAAGAGGATTTCCCTGGGGCGCTTCTTTTACGTCAACACTCGCGTTTGGTAGAGAATCGTCGTCATCGTTATCATCGTCGTCATCGTCTATCGTGTCATCGTCATCACCAACAGAAGATGACTCGTCATCATCGTCATCACCACAGGAAAAAGCGCCCAATGAGAAAAGTATCAGCGCGGTTATTACAAGAGAAATTATTGTTCTTCTTTCCATTTTAAATATCTCCCAAAAACATCAAATATTTATTGAGCATTCAACTCTATTTTGTTACGGCGTTTGTGGCGTATCTCAGGTCACCATTTATTTGATCATAATAGCTGATATGACCGAATCCCAGGTTGTCAATACCAAGGCTGGAATATGTGCCGATAAATTCGCCCCATTCCACATCTCCGGTTTCCCAGGAACCTGATTTGTTATTGGCTTGCATAAGGGCGCCAAGGTAGTCGCCCCAATGATGATAATAATAGGAAAAATATACATTGCCCACTGAATCCAGAGCCATGGAACCGTGGCTGATTTCAGTGTTTTCCTGAAAAGCGACGGTTTCTTTAGCCCAGCCTCCCTTGGCCTTTACGGCGTAAAGCAAGTGATTTTCGCTTGTGGTTCCCTGATAATCCCCATGATACCCGATGTGAACTATTCCGGCGCCATCGAGAACCAGGGTTGATTTGTTATGGAGCAACCAGTCCGCTCCCATTGTATCAACAGTTTGGTCAACCCACGCGCCTGTGGCGTTTGTGGCGTATTTCAATTCCTTCTCATCGTCGGAATAGAAGCTGATGTGGGCTTTTCCAGTTGAATCAACATCTATGGAGCATGATTTTCCTCCTCCGGAGAAAACCAGATCAATTGTCCAGGGTCCTGTATTATTTGTCGCGTATCGAAGGGTTCCCGAAGTACCTAAGCCCACAGAACAAATATGAACGTAGCCGGATGAATCCAGGGCGATGCCCGTGTGGTCATCGGTGTCGCCGCATGTATCGATTTCATCAGTTGTCCAGGCTTTTGCGCTGTTTGTCGCATATTTCAGGTAGCTATTTTCCTGGTCAACATAGCTGATATGGGCGGCGTCCGCGCTGTCAATTGCAATGCTGGTAAATATTCCAACATCTGTTCCTTGATCAACGGCGGTTTTATTCCAGGCGCCGCTTGTATTTTCCACATGCATTAGATTTTTGTCTGTTTCATTATAATAGCTGATATGAACTTTGTCCGAGGAATCAAGGGCAAGGGCGGTATGAGTCCCCACATTCTGATCGGAATCGGCCACTTCAGAGACCCATGAGTCATCATCATCATCGTCGTCGTCATCATCATCGTCGTCATCATCATCGTCATCATCGCCGGTGTCATCGTCGTCATCTCTGTCGTCATCGTCGCCGGAGTCGTCGTCGTCGTCCTCATCGTCGTCGTCATCATCATCCCCGCAGGAAATAGAAGCGGCGGTAAAAATAAAAGCCAATAAAAAAACCAATAACAGATATTTCCCAATTTTCAATTTCATTTTCAATCCTCTCTTTATCCCTGCTCATAGGCAGGGTTTTTTGAAAATAAACACAACATAGAAGCCCTTTTCGGCTTAAATGCCATCCTGATGGAAATTAAAATATCAGATATGTCCAATTGGATCAAGAAAGGGTTTGTAATGTTTTTGTAAAGATATGAAAGATAAGATAAATTCGCCGGAGTTATTTTGATGGATAAGGTGAATCCACCCATAGCGGCGGATAATATTCAACCCTGACATTGCCTTTGTCCATGTCCATGAACATCAACTCATCACCGGAAATTCCATTAGAGGGCAGTTCAGTGAAAGTGCTTTTTGTGCCGGTTCCGATCAAGATGTTACCCGAATCATGAACCTGGGCGTTTCCCTGAAACCCATGATGAGGAACCCTATATTCCCATACCATGGATACTGTCATGTTGGTTTCATCCACATCCAATTCCAGAACCCTGGACCACGGAGCCGATGGGTAAAAGCTGTTATCATAAACAATCATATTTCCATTAGGGAGAATATGGGGATCGTGCTGAAGGTGAAACCATTTTTCCGGCACCGGTTCATCACCAAGCCACTCAAAATCGAGACCATCACCCATTTGCCAGATGATATCTCCTGTGCCCCGATCAATTTTAATGATTCTACTTACATTTCGATGTGAAATTATATAAGCGTTTTCCCCGGGAACAGGGATCACCGCGTTGCCATGGGTCCAGTCCGTTTTGTTAGGACCATAATAATTCAACTCGCATAATTCCTGGTGGATGGCTGTGACTGGAATCTGATCCATATAGTCAAAAACGTCCCATCTCCAGAGTTCATTTCCATTTTTATCGATTTCAGCGATACCGTCGCCAACCATCTGAGAAGTTGGCGTAACACCGTCACATTCCACTCCCGGACCTTCTCTACCAAAAAGAACTGTGGCGGTTTGGGCGTCATGATCCTCCAGGTAAAACTTATGGTGAGTTTCTTTTAGCACCGGTTGGTTAAGGTTTACGTCGAAAATCGCGTATTCCGTTCCGTCAAGCCTGACAGCCACAAGTTCCGACTCTTTTGTGGAGACTATATGCCCATTACTCATTACCTGGGAAAAATTACCCATTGAAAGTTGATGATAGAAACGAAATCGTCCTTTTCGGTCAAAAATGAAATTGAAGGAGGTCCTGTTTCCATCAGGGAAAAAATGGTAATACATCATATACCAGTCTTTTGTTGTATCATCATCAATATAGGTTATCTCAATTGGTCCGGGGCTTGATTCGGGCAATGCCGGTGTGACGAATTCTCCTGTAGCCACCACCTTATCGGGGTTGTCAGCCACATGAAATGCATATTCGAAGGTTCTGATCGTAAGAAGTCCGTAAAACCAGAATTCGTGAACTGTGCCGTCGGGACTTTTTACAGGATAAGATGGGCCATATCCGGTTTCAGTCATGGTGGTTACATATCCGGACAATGAGCATGGAATATCCGTGGTTACAGTGATTTTTCTGGCAAGGGGATTTCCATCATGGGAATCATGAATTTCCACCTCTGTCTGGGGTAGGGCGTCATCGTCGTTGTCGTCATCATCGTCATCGTCATTGTCATTGTCATCGTCATCATCACCGCTGTCATCATCAGATATGTTATTGTCGTCATCGTCCTGATAAAGGTGAGCATTATCATGGCCATCATCATCATTATCGCAAGCGGGCATCATTATGAGAATAAGGGAAAATAATAATATCCGGAATATCTGAAATTGTTTGCTTGTCTTAGTCATCTATTTCGCCTTCTTCTTTATCCTTTTTTTTAAAGCGGCCATTACTTTGTTTAATCCCGATTGGGCGGCCAGATCCTCAATGATTTTTGGCACAGGCCGCCCTGATTCAATACTCACCGTATACCCGACCAGGCTCGCGCCGTTTTCAAAAGGCCAGACGGTCCACATCCCTTTACTCTCGCTAAAATCATTCTTTCTGCTCTGGTCGGCTATCCATGTAAGCCGGCTTTGAGTCGGACTGAAGGTATGGTGAATGTTGTAATGAATATTTAATACAAAGCCGATTTTAAGATTAAACTCAGCGAAAATCTCATTATCTTCCTGTTTGTATATCCGGCACATGCTTATGCTTGGAAAGAACTCTTTATAGTGATTAAAATCGAGAATTTGGTCCCAGACCGACTGAGGGGGAAAATTTATGACCATATATGCAATGCCTTTTCCGGCTTTGTGCCCCGCGTCATCTACATATTCCTCATGACCCTTAACAAATTTGCCCTTATTTAGTTCCTTCCATTGGTTCCTTGTAAATTCCGGCATTTTGGGTAAGTCGGTGAGGTTATCAGCCAACTTGATTATAGTCATACTTCTTCCCCTGTTAGATCATTTCTTTATTAAAGTATCAGTTAAGGCGATTTTGAAGGCTTCGATGAATTTAACGCCGACCTCGCGCCCTCCAAAGGCCATGCCGTTTTCGTAAAGGTTCATCCAAAGGGCGTCAAGGTTTTTTGTCTCAAACTGCTCATACTGAGCGGGCATGTGAACATAACCCACATATCCATCGGTTTGGGAGGCCGTCACCGCGGTTTTCAACCCCTTTTCAGCAATAATTCTTCGAGCCTCCAGT
>CAYSHR010000022.1:0-15512 GCA_964430795.1 uncultured bacterium | reverse complement strand
TTCATTGCGCCTGATTTCCGAAGGTAGATGTTCAGGAAGGATTTCCCCTTTTTTGCACAGAATAGAGGAGGAAATAAGAGCGTTATACAGCTCTCTTATATTTCCGGGCCAGTTATGTTTTGCAAGCAGTCCCATTGCCCCCAAGGAGATCGAAAGTCTCTTATTGCCTGTCTCTTTTTCAATACTCTTAAGGATGCTTTCAACCAAAAATGGCAGAGCCTCCATTCTTTCTTTAAGAGGAGGGAGGGAAATTGGAACCACGCGCAAGCGGTAAAAAAGATCTTCTCTGAACTTTCCCTCTTTTACCCTCTTTTTCAGGTCTCTGTTTGTGGCGCTTAAAACTCTGACGTCCACCTTTATTTCCTTCTCTCCACCAACTCGTTCAAAGGTCTGTTCCTGGAGTACTCTAAGGAGTTTTACCTGAAAGTCCAATGGAAGTTCTCCAACCTCGTCAAGAAAGAGAGTTCCGCCGTGTGAGAGTTCGAATCGTCCTTTTTTGTCCCTTATTGCTCCTGTAAAAGCGCCCCGCACATGACCAAACAACTCGCTTTCCAGAATATTTGCCGGTAACGCGCCGCAATTTACAGGCACAAAGGGGCCGGCTGATCTATTGCTTTCTTTGTGTATCGCTCTTGCCGCAAGTTCCTTTCCCGTACCGCTTTGTCCAAAAATCAATACGGAATAATCGGATTTGGCCACAGACTTTATGGTGTCAAATACTTTTTGCATGGATGGAGAAACACCGATCATATCATGGAATATATAATCATGCTCTTTCTCCTGCCTTAAATCGCGCAACTCGGTGTTGTCTCTTAACACAGCCAGAACTCCCGATGGAACGCCTTCCCTTGTAATAAAGGGCAAAGCTGTCAGGCGAACTGTTTTTAAATCGCCGGAAACCCCTATGATATTTATATCATATTCCTGCTTTTCCGTTGTAGTTGAGGGGCCTTCCTTAAACCTGCACAAAGAACCGCAAAGCCCATGGTCCGGAAAAATGTCATGGCAGTCTTTGCCCAGAACTTCTTCTTTTGAAAGCCCTGTAATCCCTTGGGCTTTGCGATTAAAAAGAAATATATGCCTTGCGTCGTCATGAGCGATCAGGCCATCATCCAGAATATCAGCCATGTGGTTGAAGAGGCGTTTTTGTTCATATATGGAAAAAAAATATTTCCGATTCAGAAAAGTTGATATGCTTTTTTCAAGATCATCCCCGGTATCCCTAAAGGAGTCTATAGAGCTTTTTTCATTTTAATTCTTTAACGGGTCCCTTATATTCCAATGAATATGAGCAGGTGCGCCTGGGAAAAGACCTTGCTTGACATCTATTGCACGCCCCTCTAACCAAGGAGGGCAAAGGGATAATTTTTTGTCAGCTTCCCCCTCATTTTCTTCGAGGAAGATAACCATATCGAAGTCTACAAATTCGAGATCGTCAATATCGGTGATGGAAAGCCTGGAGGCGTCAATGCCCTTCTCTTCCAAAACCGCTGGAACTCCGGGATGTATCTCCCCTTTGGATACTGAAGAGCAAAAAGCATCAACTCCTTTGATGTCTCCCTTTTGCCAGATGCCCAAAGCCATGTAGCTTCTGTTGCCGGCTGCTTTATCAAAAAAGAGAATTTTCATCGGAGTTTCTCAATCAAGTAAAAGTTTTAAGGATAAACAAATCCCGATTTCCAATTAATGAGTTGATAAGTGAATACCACCTATGGAGGAAATAATCAATTTTCCTTTTATTTGCTTTGGGCTCTGTCTGGTGTTAATAAGGGCAAAGAGTCCCCTTGGGGTTTGTTGGCAAGGGTTCTTGTGGGTTTTCAATTGGCTGGCGTTTTCAACCATCAGTTTTTTTAAGGAGCGGTTTTTGAAAGAACAGAAGATAGACAAAATTGTATTGGCTTACTCCGGTGGATTGGACACCTCCATTATTGTGCCCTGGTTAAAAGAGAACTACGATTGTGAGATAATCGCTTATACCGCTGACTTGGGGCAGGGAGAAAAGGAGATGGCCGGCCTTGAGGAGAAGGCTTTGAAGTCAGGGGCGGATAAAATTGTTATCGATGATTTAAAGGATGAATTCTGCAAGGATTACCTTTTTCCCATGATTAAATCCGGCGCTATTTACGAGGGTAAATATCTTCTTGGAACAAGCATAGCAAGACCCCTTATCGCGAAAAAAATGATGATGGTGACCCAGGAGGAAAAAGCCCAGGCGGTTGCCCATGGCTGTACTGGAAAGGGAAACGACCAGGTGCGGTTTGAGTTGGCTTTCAAAGCCTTTGATCCCAAGATAAAAATCATCGCGCCCTGGCGTGTGTGGGATATAAGGTCCAGAGAGGATGCACTTGCTTATGCGAAAAGGCGTAATATTAAGCTCGATGTTGACCCTGAGAAAATCTATAGCCACGACCGTAACCTCTGGCATTTGTCAAGCGAGGGAGGAGAGCTTGAAGACCCGTGGGAAAGCTCAAGGAACCTTGTTTTTGGATTGACCAGGGCGCCATGGGAAGCGCCCGACAAAGGGCAGGAGATCGTTATCGCTTTTAAAAAAGGGGCGCCTGTAAGTATTGACGGCGAGGGTCTTGCCCCATGGAAGCTTATTGACAAGCTCAATAAATTGGGATGGAAACACGCGATCGGCCGGGTGGATATGGTGGAAAATCGCCTGGTGGGAATGAAGTCAAGAGGTGTTTACGAAACTCCGGGGGGCACGATTTTATACGCGGCTCATCATGAACTGGAAAGCCTGGTCCTTGATGGCGAGACTTTGCATTTTAAAGAGCAACTGGCGCCAAAGTACGCGGAGCTTATATATAACGGGCGCTATTTTGTGCCCCTTCGAGAAGCCCTGGACGCCTTTGTGGCGGAAACCCAACATAACGTCACCGGCGAGGTGAGGTTGCTTTTGTACAAGGGAAATGTGCTTGTTAAAGGGCGGCGCTCCCCATATTCCCTCTACAGAGAGGACTTCGCGACCTTTGGCCAGGATGATGTTTACGACCAGAGTGACGCTGAAGGATTTATCAATCTATACGGATTGCCGATAAAAGTGAGGGCTCTTATTGAAACGGAAAAAGAAGGCGCCTTGGATGGATATAGAGCGCCCAATTATTCCAAGTTTAAAAGGGATTGATTATGACTCTCTACAAAGGGAGAATTGGCGCGGATCAAGGCGGGCTGATGGATGAGATAAACAGGTCTTTACCTGTTGACATTCGCCTTTTGCCATACGATATGCTCACTAATAAAGCCTGGGCGAAAGAACTGGCGAAAATTGGAATACTATCGAATGAAGAGCTTGAGAAAATCGAAAAAGCTCTTGATGAAATTGCTCGGGAAGAAAAAGCCGGCGCCTTTGACATCCTGGCTGACGATGAAGACGTTCATACATTGGTTGAAAGATTGCTCACGGAAAAAACAGGCGCCGCCGGAGAAAAAATTCATACAGGCAGAAGCAGAAACGACCAGGTTGTTTGCGACTTGCGTCTTTTTCTTAAAGATTTCCTGATGGATATAGGGCGGGAAATTTCTTCTCTTGTATTTCTTTTGACAACTCTTGGGCAAAAGCAAAAGGATGTTCTTCTGGCAGGCGCCACTCATCTTCAACCTGCCCAGCCCATTTCTCTTGGTTTCTTTTTTCTCTCCCTGGCTTCGGCTCTCACACGAGATTTGGAAAGAGTCGCCGATTGCTATAAAAGAACCGATCAATGCCCGCTGGGATCAGGAGCGTTAGCGGGATCCGGGTTTCCTGTTGATCGTCATAGACTGGCTGAGAATCTTGGGTTTAGGGGCGTATGCGAGAACGCTCTTGACGCCGTGAGCGACAGGGATTTTGTCCAGGAGGCGGCATGGGTTTGCGCCTTGCTTTGCGCTCATCTGTCTCGTTACGCGGAGCAGTTTATTATTTGGGCGAACCCCGCTTTCGGATATGTGAGGTTCGCGGACGAGTGGTCAACCGGATCATCCATGATGCCTCAAAAAAGAAACCCCGACGCCATGGAGCTTATAAGGGGAAAAGGGGCGAGAACCATGGGCCGCGGCGCGTCATTAACCGCGTTAACAACAGGGCTGCCCCTTGCTTACGCCAAGGACCTTCAAGAGGATAAGGAAGGGCTTTTCGACTCCATCGACACCACCCTTCTTTGTTTGAAAGTTTTCTTTGCTTCTTTGGAGTCCGCGGAGTTTTTCCCGGATAAAATGAAAGCCGGCTTATCAGGAGACCTTCTGGCGACTGATCTTGCCGATGAATTGGTGAAGGCCGGCGCGCCTTTCAGGTCCGCCCATCATCGAGTCGCGACTTTTGTAACTTTCCTTGAAAAGGATTCCAGAAATCTTCTTGACGCCAAGGCTGAGGAATTGGACGAATTCTTCCCGGAAATTATTAAAAAGGATTTCTCTTTCAGTTTTGAGGCTTCTGTTTCAAAAAGAGCTGTTTTTGGAGGCGCCGCGCCTGATAAAGTGGAAGCCGCCGCAAAACTCATTACGGAAAAAGCGTTAAAAACAAGTTCATTCCTTAAAAAGCTTTAGCAACTCGCCAAACCCCTCTTTCTCCATTTCCTTGACCGGTATAAATTTAAGGGCCGCAGAGTTCACGCAATAGCGCAAGCCGCCTTTATCCATCGGGCCATCTTTAAAAACATGGCCAAGATGAGAATCGCCCTGCTTTGATCGAACTTCAACCCGGGGGAGGCCAAGCCTGATGTCCACTTTTTCCACAATATTGTTCCTGGCCAGAGGCTTTGTAAAACTTGGCCACCCGGAACCGGAATTAAATTTATCCAGGGACGCGAACAAGGGCTCGCCTGAAACGACATCCACATAAATACCAGGGGCTTTATTGTCCCAGTGTTCATTTTTATAAGGCGGTTCCGTTGCTTCTTTTTGCGTCACTCGATACTGGATATCCGTTAATTTATCTCGAATCTGTTTGTCGGATGGTTTGTTGTAAATTCTCTCTTTTCCAATTTCCCCCCATGATTGCTCTAAAAACGCGTCTCTGCCTGAGCCTTGGCGGTAGAGTTTATAATCCATGGGATTTTTACTGCCATAATTCTGGTGATAATCCTCAGCCGGATAGAAATGGCCTGCCGGAAGAATTTGGGTGGTAATGGGATCCTTGAAATTTCCTGATTTAACAAGGGTGTTTTTGCTTTTTAAAGCCTCTTCTTTCTGTTTTTCATTATGGTAAAAAATGGCTGGACGATACTGATTTCCTCTATCCGCGAATTGACCGCCGTCATCAGTTGGGTTGTGGCGTCGCCAGAAAAAATCCAGCAATTGCTCATATGATAGATTGGACGAATCGAAGATGACCTCGACTACTTCCCTGTGCCCGGTAATTCCAGCCGACACATTTTTGTAAGTGGGGTCTTTCTCTTTTCCTCCGGCATATCCCGAAACTGCGGAAATGACTCCATCGAGTTTTTCAAGATCAGCCTCAAGACACCAGAAACAGCCGCCGGCCAGGGTTGCTTTTTCAAGATTTCCATTCTTTTTTCCCATTGTATTTTCCGCCTTGGACAAGCTTGCGTTGTTGTTATGGAAAAACATAACCACTATGAATAAAATCGCAAACAGTAAGACAATTATTACCAGCAAGTTTTTCATGGCGCCTCTTTTTAAAAACGGTTACTTATTCAGCCTTTTTAATTTTACCTCTTTTAAAAAAGTAATACTTGAATAATGTGAGCAATTTGCCGAAAATAATAGCTAATAGAGAGTAAAACAGTTTTTTTATATCAAATTCACCTTTGAGAGAGAAAAAATGGCTTTTGGTAATTTAAGGTATTTATTGATGGTCCTATTGGCTATGGTCTTGATTTTCGCCTTTGCCGGCTGTGATTGCGGCGATGACGACGATGACAGCGGCGGCGGTGACGACGATGACACCGGCGATGATGATGACGATACGTCAAGCGACGACGATGACGATGACGATACGGCTGATGACGATGACGCCGGACCTGAGGAACCGCCCCTGTCCAAAACTTTAATGACCCTGAGTTATATAGAGGAAGTCGCTTTGATCCACCCGGGCGTAGATGACACCATCACAGGGTGGGTCTGGGATGATGAATATCCCGATGGCGCGAAAAAAGCCGGCGATGATGACGACGCGGTCGGTCCCCGTGAGGAGATCGGAACCATTTTGGACAAGTTGGCTACCGATGAATTAAATGGCCGGCTTGTTCAGACCCTTACCGGCGATCTGGACGCAGATGGAAAAGATGAGATAGTTGTGGCCTCGATTTATACAGCCGACAACACCCAGCCCGATTATCGATTTGACCACATCAAGCTGACCATCCTGGATGACTCTGCCCATGGCTTTGCGGTGCTGAAAGTTATCGATACGAGTCTAATGACCATTGACGCGCTGAATCCGGATGTTGATTCCTTTTTAACCATGGACTTTACAATCGCCGATCTTGATGGAACTGAAGGCGATGAGATAGTCCTTGTTGGCGTTTATGGAAGAATCGCTCAGGAAGGCAGTGGAAACACCACTTTTCAACATGCCTCATTGGTCTTTGCTTTTGACGACGCGGCCAATAGTTACGCTGAGATTTTTACCGAGCCTATAAAATATTCAGGCGCCCACGATATGAAAGTGGCGGCCGGCGATCTTGATGGCGACTTCAAAGATGAAATAGTTCTCTATTCCAAAGTGAATAACGACTGGCTCGACGGATGGGTTCTGGACGACCAGACAGCCGATTTTGTTCAAATCCATTATTTTCACGAAACCGGGCATTGCTTTGAAAACTGGAATTACTGGTACAATGTTGAAATGACCGACGTGGACAACGACGGTATTGATGAAGCCGTTTTCGTCGCGAATCATGGCTATGAATTCTATCTTGAAATATACAAAATGAACACTGAAGGCGGATTTGACCGAACAAGACAAAAACAGATGCCCAGAGGAGGTTCCTATGCGTTTATGAGCCATGAATTTCCAAACATCGGTGTTGGGGATTTTGATGGCAACGGAACTCAGGATGTGGTGATTACTCCTCTTACCGATCACCCTTCCACTCCCCAGTGGCTTCTTATGTATTACTATCCCGATAGTAATGGCGCGGGAAATATCGGGTTGGGCTATGATAACGAAATTCACTTGGCGGTGGGTGATACTGATCGGGACGGCAAAGATGAGTTTTATATTACCTATGCTGAAAATGACGAGTATCATGTTGAGGAATGGCAATTAGTCGGCAAAGGCTTTGAAAAAACACTGGATTGGTCCCAGCTTTACACCACGGAATATTATCCTCTGGCAGCCATTGGAGACTTTGACGGCGACAACATGGTTGTCCGCTACACCGGCGAACATTGGATGAGCATCTCGGATCCGCGAATCGCGGTGGCCCTGGCCATGCCGCCGGTCTGGTTGGGGATCAACCAGGATCGATCAGGCTCCACTTCCGTCGGGTATGGCGAATCCACTTCCTTTACAGAAGAGATCGGCTCGGAGGTGTCGGTAAGCGCGGGACTTACTCTCTCTGTTTCAGGCGGCGATCCCTTTGGCATTGTTGAATTTGAAGCCAGCACAACCCTGGAAAAGGAATTTACCAAAACCCAGACCAGCACATCCAGCGTTTCACTGGGGATTAAAAGAAACGCGAGTTGGTCCGATGAGGACCCTCAGAACTACGTGGTTTTCTCAGCAACAACCTACCACTGCTATAAATATAAAATCATCGCTCACCCTGATCCGGAATTTCTCGAACCGGGCAATGAGTTTATGACCATCGACGTGCCCATTGAAACCAATACATATAAAAAGTCCATTAGTGCATATAATGATGGTGGAGACTACATGGAGATAGGTTTGGAGACCTTCAGCCACACTCTGGGTGATCCAACTACATATAAAACCATTGCCGATCGTGATGAGATTCTTTATGCCGGGCCAATAGATGACGATGACGATGACGACGACGATGATGACCAGATAGACCCCGGTCCGATTTATGATGAAAATATGGGCGCTTCAGGCTGGTCAATGCCCCCCCAGGGGCAGCCGCTGATTCCCGTGGATGAAGGACCTGGGGGAGGCACGGAGCTTTCAGTCACCCTTTCCGAATCAAACTCATCGGGAACATCACGAAGCCTGGGAGTTACCATGACAGCAGGATTAAGCGTGGCGGGTGTGGGATTTGAGGCAAGCGTTGGGTATAAAAACACTGATGTCTACACGGTAACAGTTGGGCAGACAACCTCCTACTACGGAAGTGTAGGCGAAATCCAAAGCGTTGACTATGATGACTATTTCTATAAGTTCGGCATGTTCGTCTACAATTTCCTTCGTGAGGATGGAATGAAATACCAGATTATCGACTGGTGCGCGGAGGAGTTGTAAGAGAGATTTGCTTTTTTCGATTCGGCCGCGTTATTCCTGGATAAAACGCACAAGCTTCAGGTGAACCAGCACAAAGAGCACTCTGAGAGCGTCAGGTTTAACAAGAGAACTTCTCTCAACAATTTGAGCCAGAGATCTTCTGGAGTTTATCAGACCCGCCAATTGCTTTTCTCTAGGATCATCTATAAGTGTCTCTAAAGTTTGTTTTCCCACGAGAGCAAATTCGGGTACAAGGCTTTTAAACTTTAAGAAGTCTTGCTCCAGTTTTTCATCCACCATAGTCTCTTTCATAGCGCTTACCGCAAGGTTGGCTATGTTTACATTAAAGATCATTTCCGATTTAACTTCAGATGGATCCAGGGTCTTGAATGTAAATAGACCTGAGGATAAAGAGAGAATATGTTCCAGCTTGGAAGTTACCTGTGAATTGAGAGTTTCAAAAATTTCATGAGGTGAAACCAGTCCCTGGCTGATAAGGATTTCTCCCAAGGGCAGTGCGAGTTTTTTTGATTCCTCCAAAGCCGACTCCCGCCCCTCTTCGGTTATTCTACCCATCCTCACCAGAATCTCTCCAAGAACCATATCACCATGTTCTTTGGATTCGATTTTGACCGGGCGCCCATATCTAAGTGTAAGTTCCTCATGATATGAATCATTTTCAATATTCAGAATACCGGTTTTCTCTTTTGTATAAATCAGGTAAAGAAGAAGAGGCAACGTGGCCCGAGTCACTTCTCCCCTAGCTGGAATCTTATCAAATTTTTTCAGAGGATCCTCAATACTTCTTTCAGTGTTTTTTGACTCGGAAATCACCCTTGCCAGAACCGCTTCCTCAATCTGAAAAAAGCCGGGTCCCTGAGTTGAAAAGCGAAATAGGCCAAATAGAAAGAGCAGGTAAATGGTCTGAAAAGTCATCCGGAAATTCATTCTTGATTCGGAGATGACATCCCCGAGAGTTAATTTTCCATCAGCAAGACCGGTAAGAGCCCACTGCTCCCTGTTTAGCCCCAGGCTGCCCGGCTCCAGACGTTCTGTCGTTTTTCTTTCCACTATTCTATTTCTGTTTTTAAATATTTTCTTTTCAAGGATTTCCAAGCTCATATGGCGCCTGACGCCGGCGTGAAGAATCTGCAGAATGCTTAAGTCAAATCTTATTTGGATTTCCTGCATTGGTGAACCATGGTGGAACTGATATTTTCCCTCGTTGATTTTAAAGGCATTTGTAAGTTTGAACCGTGCCTGCATTTTTAGCAGAACCTCCAACTCGCCCGGTGTTAAAAAACCGTTTTCTGTGAGAATTTGACCGATAAGAGAACCTGATTCTTTTGCCATCCGCAACATCTTCTTGAGGTTTTTGACGCTGATCTTTTTTAGCTTAACAAGAATCTGCCCCAGGCTTTCTTCGTGAATAAAATTTGTTTTGATGAATTGAGGTATTCCGCCGGCAAGATAAATTATTCGTTCCTCGTTTTTGTTCCGCAGCAACAGGTTGCCATAGGCTCTTCGCTGGTAGAATGAAAGAAGAAGCTCCGGGAAAAGAAAATCATCAAAAGTTCCCTCAAAAGGAAGTTCCGTTGATGAAAGGGACCAGACCCCTGTAGTTTCACTTGATTCCGGACTAGCGGCGGCTGTGAAATCGTTTTCATCATCCAGTAGAGTGGCGCTGAACTTATTCAGGTCGTTGTTTTGCTCAAGTTTATCGGATTTTGATTTTATTCCAGAACTTCCAGCTTTTTTCTTATGCCCTTTCGAGTACAAAACCTCATTAACCGCAACAATAATATCCTGCATTGGAATGGGCTCTTCAATGTAGAGGTCGGCATGATATTTATTTTTCGCGTCAAGGGAAAATCTGCCGCTTTGGGCAATTGAACTTAATAGAATGATTGTAAGGGACTGATTTGAGATATCCCTTTTGAGTTCTCTGCAAAAATCAAGGCTGTTTCCATCAGGCATTAAGGCGCTTAACAAAAGGCATTCATAATTGTAAGTTTCTAAAACTTTTTCAGCTTCCTTTATGCTAAAGCATGAGTCAGCCAGGTAGCCATGGCCGGTGAAAAACAGAGCGATGTCTTCAGCATGCTCTTTTGAGTGGTGTACAACTAATAATTTTGGGCCGGTGTTTTTACTCATTTTCCGTTGCTCATTTTTACTGTTGTTCTTCTATTCCTTGCCCTTTATTGATAACAGTTCTTCAATTTCGGCAATCTCCATGGCGGTCTCCTGGTCATCAGGATCAATTCTTATAACGTGTTCGAGAAGTTTTTTCCCTTTATTATAATTTCCTTGATGTATTTCAATTTGGGCCAGCTTTTGATAGCCGATTAAATCGCCGGGAGATAAGGACAACCCTTTTTCTATGTTTTTAATTCCCTGCTCAAGGGTGTTGCCGGGGTTTGTGATTTTCATAAAAATAGCGAAACCCAGCCTGATGTAATATTCACCTGTTTCCGGCGCCAGATCACAAGCCTTTTGGAAATAATCAACCGCGTTATAATATTTTCCTTTCTCCATGGCGAAAATGCCTTTTTGAAAGGCAAGTTCAGCCACAATAGTGGAGGGTGCCTTATCTTGTAATTCCTCATCAGTTAATGCCTTGGTTGTACTTTCTTCCCTTAGCTGCTTATCAAGAGAATCAATGTAGGTTTTTCTTCCCTCACTGTCCCAAAGGCGTTTATATCCTTTTTCAAGGTGTAAAAGAATCTTGTCGAGCTTTGAATAAAGAGCGGGGGGGCTCCCTTTTGGTAAAATGGATTTGTCGAATTCCTTCTTCATCTTTGTATATTGTTTTTCCAGATCCTTTTCAGAGGCGTTTCTGTCTAGCCTGAAGATTGTGAAATCATCTTCATTTTCCAGGCGAATATAAAGTTCGTTTATTTTTTCCGTAATGATTTTTAGAGGGTCCTCCTTCAATTCATCAAAGGCTGGATCAGGAGAATATCGCCCAAGCTCTTTTTCTCTTTTGATGCTGCCAAGCTTAAAAACTCCCATGGCCATAAGAGCGTAAGCAAGCCTTATCCCTTTTGCCTCATCAAAGCCGCTTTGGCCGATAACCTCCCACAATGTCCTTGTTCCATCAGCAATACGAACAAAATTTATCTGGTTTTCGTCAAGATCGTTTTCGATGTTTTTGAATATCTCATCTTTGCCGGCAAAAACTATTTTCTCTTTATCTCCGGCGACAAACCTTCTCAGTTCCTCCATAGGATAATAATGGTTATAAGCCATGAGTATTATTTTTACAGGCGTCGTTTCAAAAATAGGTGCGTTTGGGGGGTATTTCCTGTCAAGGTCCAGCTTATAAAACCCCTTTATCCACCTAAAACAATTGGCAAGTTTAATTGTAGTCTGTTCTGAAAGAATTTTATGGAGCTTCGTGCTCGAAAGGTAGCCTTTGCGAACACATATGGAACCTACTTTTCTTTTTGAACTTGCCGCTTCAGCCAGCACATCCTCATATTGTTCCTGGGTTATATGGTTTTCTGAAAGGAGAATCTGACCCAGAGATTCTTTTCTGATATTTGACTGGATAAATACAGGCACTCCATCAATCAGATAAATATGTTTTATTCCCTCATGGTAATCTAATATCAAGACGCCGTTAATATTATTCTTAAAAACAGTACGCAGCAGCGCGCCCAGCTCTTTTCTTTCAATATATCCTTCCGGCGCCAAAGTAATATCAGTTTTTGACGCTTCCGGAGGCTCTTTAAAAATAACATCCTGGAGAATATCAATGGGGCTGGATTCCTCAATCCCACGAGAGTCAAAATCGGGCTCGGACAATGATGCTTCAATAGAGGTCATGGTTTTTGTTTCCCACTCCTCCTTTTTCTTCTCAAAAGGAATTTTCTCAGGGGCGGCGGCAGGTTTTTTCAAAACCTTCTTTTTCTTTTTTACCGCCTTCTTTCTCCTTTTCCTCTTCTCCTCTTCCGTTTTCTCAACTTTTTTTAGCTCAGGCTTCCCAATGAATTGACCAATAAGATCATAAAGCCTCTGCATGGCGAAAGGTTTCTCAATATAGGCGTCGGCTTTATACTTGTCCACCGCGTCCTTTGCCATGGCTCTGCTTTGATAAAGTTTACTTGTAATAATTACCTTTACCCACTCACTTCCCCCGGTCTTAATTGACTTGCAAACCTGAAGTCCGTTTGTTGGTCCGGAAATGAGCACTTCAACTATTACAAGATCAGGCTTGTGGATGTCGAATTGCTTCAAGCCCTCTTGACTGTTACCGGCGTAATTAATCTTGTAACCTAAAGATTCAAGAAAGGAGCCGATGTCGTTCCTGTCGGATTCAGAAGAATCTATAAGCAATACTTCAAAAGCCAATTATCTACTCCATTTCTTCCAGGGCTTTTTTAGCAGCCTTATTCTGAGGATTATAAGTAATCGCGTTTTCAAAATGTCGCCTGGCCTTTTCTCCGTTATTCTGTGATAAGAAAATCATCCCGAGGTAATAATGGGTGGAGTCGAGATTTGGATTTATTTTTAAACTCTTTTCCAAAGCGTCAAAAGCTCTTTTTGCTTTTTTAGTATCTGTGGGATCAGATTTGAAAAGGGCCCAACCAAACATGGAGTAATATTCAGCTTCCTTTGGATTTATCTCGATGGCCCGGGAGAAATGATCCGCCGCCGACTCAAACATACCATCAAAAAGCAGATCCTCACCCTGTTGAAATTCAAGTTCAGACTTAATTACCGCTGCCATATCCATAGTCACTTGCCTGCCTTGCTCTATCCGAAGCTCCTCTTCTTGGTTATCAGGAATGTCAAAGGAGAAATCCAACTCATCTCCATCGTCAAAAGCTTTATTCCCATGTGAAGGTTCATCCCAGGAGATATCCAGGCTGTTAAAGGCTTCTTTTTTACCTTTATTTTTTTCTTCCGACTTATCCAGTTCGTCAAAGCCGGGAATGGAGTCAAAATCCGTTGGCCTTTCAAGATGTGGTTTATGCCGGGGCACAGGAGTCGCCTCAACTATCTCCTTATCATCTTTTTCTGAAATTTTTGTTTTACCCGGCTTGAACTCATTTTTCTCACGAGCCTCAATGGACTCCAAATACCTTTTTCTGTTTTCAGGATTGGCCAACTCTTCATAGGCCTGGGTCGCGGCTCTGAAAACGCCGTCAGCTTTTGCTTTTATGACATCATCGGATTGATTGTACATGTCAGCCGGATGAAACTCCTTGACCATTTTGTAATAGGCGGTTTTTATTTGAACCTTTTTGGCGCTTCTGGGTATCTTTAAAAGATCGAAGTGATTGAGGTTCCCAAGATGGTTAAATAAAGATGATATTTTTTCCTTGTATCTTGAATGTCCATCTTGTCCGGCCATTTCGGCTTCGAGAATGGAATCCCTATATGTTCGACGTTTACTTCTTTTTGTCTTGTTATACTCCTCCTGCTCTTTTATGGAACGGTCTCCCAGCGCCGCGTCCCCTTCAAATCTTATTTCCTCAATGAGCAGCAGAAAATATAAAAGCTGAAATGTCTCGGTAAGGGTCATCTTGGTTTTTGTAACAATTTGCCCTAATGTCATCTCATTATCAATTGATCTTAAAAAGCTGGTGTGAGCCGGTTCCAGGTTGAGCTGGTTTTTCGAGAACAAGGAGTCAGCCATTTTGAAAACCCGCTTGTTTTTATATTCGTTAAAAAATCCCTCAAGCCTCGATAATGGGTAGAACGTCGTCACGCCTTTTCGAATAACATCTATCAAATCCAGTTCAATGGTCAGCGCGTTACTAAGTTTGAGGCGACCGCTTTTAAAAGAGAACTTACCGGTCTCCCATGAAAAAACCGAAAGTATCTTTTCCATGAGGTGCCCTTGAAGGGCCTCATAAAGCTGGTGAGGCGTGACAACCCCCATATCGAGAAGAATCCGGCCTTGCTGATTGCCTGTCGCAAGAACTTTTTCCAGGCTTGAATTATAATCGGACTGGGTAAGAAAATTGGCCTTTACCATATATCTGCCCAGAGATTCAGCGAATTGATTGCTGCTTACAGAAGCGAGGTTGCCGTTTTTTAAATAGATGACCTTGTTGATCATTTCACTTTCGATTTCCAGGGCGCCTGAACGATTATACTTTTTCAGATAAAATAGAATTTTTGGAAAAGGGGATGAACTGAATGTTCCGGTTGGACCCAGCCTTCTTTTTCCAACCCCAATTGCTTCTTTTTCAATGGATGAGAGGTCCGTGACCCGAGAAATAGGGTCTTGGCCGATAAGCCTTGAGATAAGTTTGTCCAGAGAGGCTATTTCCACAGGCTTTTCGGAATAGGCGTCAACACCAAGGGTTTTTCTGTTGTCGTATTTCTCCTTAAATTGCTTATAGACAGAGGAGAGGAGAATGGTCCTGACCTTCTCTCCACCTTCCATCTTTTGAACTTTCTGGCAGACTTTCAAGCCTGCCAGTCCGGGTAGAAGGGCATCAAGAATCATGAGGTCCGGTTTTGTTTCCTGAAATTGAGAAACCGCGTCATGACCATTCTTGACCCATTTAACGTCAAACCCCTGGTTCGAGAGATAGTCATTGAGTATCTCAAATTCGGCGTAGTTGCTTTCGCCTACTAAAACCTTTGTTTTTGTCGTCATTTCCCGTTAACTCGATCCTACTAAAAGCCCAAAGCAAAGTGCATAGGAAACAATAATCAAATGTACAACTCCCGCCATCTGCAAAGAATTAACCCGCATTTAATAATATATCAGAATTTAGTAATCGTTCAGCAACAAGGGGACTTTTTGGAAAAGCGGGGAGATGTACTTGTTACGTGCCCCCCGATTTTCATATATGAGATCGGGGTACATGATCCCCATTTCCCTAAAATCATTGATAATGCCGGCCATTGTTGAGAAATGCGGTCATCTCCCCCGACCTCAAACCTTGCCTCCTTGTAACTGAACGATTACAGAATTTAACCCCAACAATTTGACAAAAAGTGAAGAGACCTTTTAATAATATTCAGTATCAACATTCACCCCTTCGCCGGAAAAATCCATATTTGCACTTACAATTAATAACAGCAACTTCAGGTTTTTTCAAGGTAATTCAAAACAGCGGCGAATAGCAATGGAATCATGATTTCGTGATGCCCTGTTATTGAAAAACCTTTGCCGATTTTGGCGGTTGGGCGGCGTACAACGTTT
>CAYSHR010000021.1:0-15687 GCA_964430795.1 uncultured bacterium | reverse complement strand
CGGCATTGTCAATGATATCAGGGAAATGGGGATCGTGTACCCCGATCTCATATATTTAAAATCAGGGGACACGTAACAAGTACATCTCCCCGCTTTTAAAGGCCCCCTTGTAACTGAACGATTACAATAAAAGCAATCAACATGGATTGAGGTGGAAAAGATGGACGAAAAATTCAATACGGTGCTTTGTCAATCCTGTGGCAAGGAAAACAACGACAAGGACGAATTTTGTCATTCCTGTGGCGCGCCATTGCCTGGAAAGTTGAAAGAGAAGCAGGAGCGGGCAAAGAAGGAGGAAATTCTAGCCGGGCTGAATCCCGGGGTCGCGAAAAAAATTAAAAACCTGGAAGAGGACCACGAAAATCGTCCTGACGCCATGGCTTTGATTATCCAGCTTTCCAACCTCTATAAGGATGTCAAGCTCAAGGATTACGCCGTAGAGTACATGGAGAAGGCCGTAAAGCTTGAGCCGGAAAACAAGTTTTTGCTGCAAAAGCTTAGATTGCTTGTTGATGGGGGAAAGGTTGATGCTTCCAGGCTGGAAAAGATTGAAAAAAGCCGGAAAGAAGTAAAAAAACTCTCGAAAATTGTCTATATGGTTTTTGGAGTTATCCTTTTAATCGCGGTTTCATTTATCGCGTTAAAAATATTTTTTCCTAGCACCTATCGCGTTGCCAAGGGAGATTCCAAACAGGAAGCGGTAAACCCCGGATTCTCTTCTGACGGAAAACAAATCGCTTACATACAAAGACCGAAGTTTACGGTTTTTGGCATGGTGGACGCCTTTTCGGGACATGAGAAGGGCGAAGCCTGGCTCATGGTCAAGCCCCTAAAAGGAAAAGCAGCCAAACTGAAAATGATAGGGAAAGGGTACTACCAGTCCATGGATTTCAAGTGGCGACCCGGCTATAACGAACTGACCTTCGCCATTTTGACTAAGTCGGATTATTTTTTGAAACGAGGAGTGCATATCTATTCCATGTCCACAAAGGGGGGCCAGGCCAGGCTCCTGGCCAAATCCTCTTATGAATTCGCCTGGTCAAAAGACGGTCAATTTCTGGCTTTTATAAGGGAATCCTGGCGCCATCCCGATATGAGCGGCCTTTTTATTTTGAATACCGAAACCAAAGTCGAAAGAAAAATCTCAAGCCTCGAATGCTCAAATCCCCATTGGTCTCCAACTACAAATGAACTGGTTTTTCAGGGCGTGGATACCGGTCGCAAGAGAGCAATGCTCCAGGAGATGTATTTTGCCGCCGCCGATGGTGGCGAAAAGGCATACGATCAATACGCCGACTATGTGGGAGATATATATATTTACAATGAAAAAACCGACAGCACTTCTCAAATAACTGATGATGGAGGCGCCCGGTCCCCCATGTTTACACCCGATGGCAATCTCATAGCCTATCTGACTTATCCGGACACAAAAAACTACGAGAACATATTGGTGACAATAGACAAAACCGGAGGGGATAAGAAAATACTTCTTGACGCCGGGAAAGAATACGATTATTTCGGCAAATTCGACTTTTCCGTTGATGGAAAAACCGTGGCTTTTGAAGGATATTTTGTCAATCCCGACGCTCCTGAAATGCCGGGCAAGGAAACTCCCATGGGGCTTATGGGAGGAGGAAAGAATTATGTGTGTGACATATTTACCGCGGATATTAACGGCGCCAACGTAACCAGACTGAAGTCTGACAAACATAAATTCAAGAGTAACCCGGTCTTCTCTCCTGACGGAAAGACCTTAGCCTATGAAGTAACATATATTGATCTTCATAAGGAAATATGGGCCATGAAGCGATAGGCGCGCACCTGACCTGTTTTAAAATCCGCCTTTCCGTTTCCATCTTATTTATCCTGTGCTACACTTATCTTTATTAAGAAATTTATTATCGGAGTCAGGATCGATGGGCAATTTTGATGGTTTTGATCTCCCAAAAGAGATTGTCATGATCTCCACCGCGGACTGGGACGAGAGCCTCTGGACAAACAAGCAGCAGATCGCCTCCAGGCTCGCCGAGGATTTCAGGGTTGTTTATGTCGAGCCTCTAAAATCTTTCAGGTCCGGCAAGCGATCATATTCTCATAAGGCATGGAGAGATAAGTGTGGGGTGAATGTTTACCGCCCTGCTGTGGCTCTGCCCTATGGAAACAAGGTTTTTCCCATAAACGAGATAAACCATCGCATCATATCCCAATCTCTTCGCGAGCATATAGGAGAGCTTGGTTTTGAGGAATATATTCTCTGGATTTATACTCCAAACGGATTTCCCTACCTCGATTTATTGAATCCGGTTCTTAGCTGTTATGATTGCGTTGACGAATATTCCGCCTTTCCAGGGGCGTGGAAGGGCACCACCATGAAAATGGAAGCGGAGCTTTTAAGGCATGTTGACGCGGTTTTTACTTCAGCCCAGGCCTTGTATGAGTCAAAAAGGGAGAAGAATCCCAACACCCATTTTGTTCCCAACGTAGGGGACTTTGATCACTTTAACAAGGCCATGACTTGTGAATCGGCACGGGCGGTCAAGGATATTGATAAACCAATAATCGGATTTGTGGGATCATTGAACTACAAGCTTGACAAGGCTCTGCTTCGAGAGCTTTTCCTGATAAAGCCCGAGTGGTCCTTTGTTTTTTTAGGACCGGATCGGGGATTTGGAATCGAGGCTTTCGCCGGCTTGCCCAATGTTCACTTTATGGGGCTAAAGCCAATAGAGGAGCTTCCCGAGTATATGGCCGGCTTCGATGTCTGCATGATCCCTTACAAGATAGACAATTACACAACCGGTGTTATGCCCATTAAGTTTTTTGAATATCTCGCCACAGGCAAGCCGGTGGTGACCACGCCCATTCCCGAGTTGGCGAGATTTTCCGATTTGATCGAGACCGCCAATGAGGCTGAGGGGTTCGCCCTGGCTATTGAAAATAAACTGAAGAATGATCCCGAGGATAAAAGGGGATGGCGAATTGATCTTGCCAGGAGCAATTCCTGGGAAAAACGCATTGGGGATATCCTTGATAAGCTAGAGGAAACCTACCGGAAAAAGCGGCACTCAAAATGAAAATTCTACTTTTGGCAAGGGATTTCGCACCCCAGGTTGGAGGAGTTCAGAATATGCTGTCGCGACTTATGGAGACTTTTGACCCGGATGATATTTCGGTTATAACTCGCAAATGCGCCGGATATATAGAGTTCGACAATAACGCCAAATATAAAATCCGCCGGATGCCTTCGCTAAGTTTGTTGCCCGGTTTTTTACAGATGCCTTTGCGCGCTCTTTTCTCATTGCTGTTTGTCTTAAGAGAGATGATTTTTGACAAGCCTGACCTGATGTTGTGCGGATACGCCAAGGGAGACGCGCCCTTTGGATGGCTGTCCAAAAAGGCATTCGGCGTGCCTTATGTTGTATTTGCCTACGGAACAGATGTGGTTCGCTATAAAGACAGAGGCGGGCTAATCAGGTTTTGGCTTAAAGGCGCCGACCTAGTTGTCACAATAAGCCGCGCGGTACATAACTTTCTCGACCAGTTCACAAAGGGTGAGGCGAAGATCATCACCGTGCCTCTTGGATGCGGCGTCTCCGGCGTCCCTCCTGATCCACCTCTTTTGAACTGGCGGGGCATCGATCTTAAAAGAGCGCGGGTTGTTCTGACGGTGTGCCGGCTGACAGAAAGAAAAGGCGTGGACAAAACCATTGCCGCCCTATCTTTGCTCGTAGATAAATTCCCGGATATAATCTATTTTGTCGTCGGACAAGGCGCCGATAAAAGCCGCCTGGAAAATATGGCGCTAAAACATGGTATAAGCGACAAGGTAATCTTTACAGGAAGAATCAGCGACCAGGACCTTTTGCGGTTCTACGACAGAGCGGAGGTTTTTATATTGGCAAGCAGAGAGATCAAAGGGGATATCGAAGGATTCGGGCTGGTTTTTGTCGAGGCCGGCGCTTTTGGAACACCTGTGATCGGGGGAAATTCCGGCGGTGTTGGTGATGCTGTGGAACATGAAAAGAACGGCCTTTTGGTTGATCCTGAATCATCAGAGGCTATTGCCCGGGGCATTGAACGATTGCTCACAGATAAAGTGCCGGCTAAAAATCTGGGTAACGAAGGGCGTAGAAGAGCCGCCCATGTCTTTACCTGGGAGAATTGCAAAAAAGCTTTGATGGATGGTTTGTCCAATGAGGGGATTTTAGATTGACTGATCTTGCGCCCCTTACAGGGCAGAATATAATCTGCATAGCCAGCTCCAACTGGGACGCCATGTGGGTAAACGCCCAGCATCTTATGTCCAGGCTCTCGAGGGAGAACAATGTTCTTTATATAAATAATATGGGATTGCGCCCGCCTGGTATTTCAAAGGCTGACTTATCAAAAATATGGCGCAGGCTTTGGGATTGGACCCGGCCGGCGGCAAAAGTAACGGAGGGGCTTTTTCTGCTGTCCCCTATGGCTCTACCATTTCACAGGTATTCCATCATTCGCAAACTGAATCGCCTGCTTCTTTATAAACAGATAAAAAAATGGGCGACCCGGTTAAATCTTGATGATCCGATCTTGTGGATATTCCTGCCAACGGGATTTTCTCTGGTGGGCAAGATGAATGAAAAGGGCGTTGTCTATCATTGTGTTGACGACTATGGACAAAACCCCAGCGTTCCATCTGAATTTATTAAGGAGTTGGAAAAAAAGCTTCTTGCCGCGGCGGACCTCACCATTGTCACAAGTCCAAAATTGTTTGACGATAAAAAACCAAAAGCCAGGGCGATTAAATATTTTCCGAATACGGCGGACGTTCCCAGGTTCAGGGATTTTAAGGGTGATCCGCCCGAATTCATCACGAAGCTCAAAGGAAATAAACCGGGAGGGAAAATTATTGGATACCAGGGAAACATCAGCAAATACAAAACAGATATTTCTCTTCTTGAGAAAATCGCCAAGACCTTTCCCAAAGATCATCTAGTCCTTGTGGGGCCCGAAGGTTGGGGGGATCCAACCACAGACCTTACCACCCTCGCCAGGTTTAACAATGCTCATTTTGCCGGCAAAGTTCCTTATGATGAGCTGCCTTCCTGGCTCCATTCCTTTGACGCGTGTCTTATTCCAATGAATATCAACGAGTCTACAAAGAGCAGCTTTCCCATGAAGTTCTACGAATATCTGGCGTGCGGAAAGCCCGTTGTATCGGTTTCTCTTCCGGCTTTTGACGAGTATAAAGAGAAGCCCGGGATTGTGAGATTGGCTGGAAATAATGATCAGTTTCTTGCTTCCCTTTCTCTTGCCCTGAATGAGAAAAAAGATGAAGGCCTGGTCAACGCCAGAATCAGGGAGGCGGAGAAAAACGACTGGGAAAAAAGAGTGGTTGAAATTGGTCATGAAGTAGGGAAAGCGATTTTAAGGGAGGGCGAATGAGGGTCGCCATTGTTCACGACTGGTGCACCGGAATGAGGGGCGGCGAAAAGGTGCTGGAAGTTATATGCGAGCTTTGGCCCGACGCCGATCTTTTTACCTTGTTGTACATCCCCCAAAAGCTGACCCCCATAATCGAAAACAGAAAAATCCATACAAGCTTTATTCAAAACCTGCCCAATGCCGCGAGTTGGTACAGGAATTATCTGCCTCTTTTTCCCATGGCCATAGAGAGATTTGACTTGCGCGATTATGACCTTGTCATATCCACAAGTCATTGCGTTGCAAAAGGGGTAATCACAAAAAAGCAGACTTGTCACATCAGCTATATTCACACACCCATGCGGTATGTCTGGGAGATGTTCGATCAATATTTTGGACCTGGTAAAATGCCCGTTCATAAACGGCTTTTCGCGAAGATGATCCGCCCTTATCTTCAAAGGTGGGATGTCAAAACCGCGAATCGGGTTGATTTTTACATTGCAAATTCCTTTAACGTCAAAGAGCGCGTCAGCCGTCATTTTGGCCGGGACGCCGAGGTTATCCACCCTCCTGTGAGCCTGGAGAGATTCGCCATATCAAAAGAGACGGCGGACTATTATCTTGTAGTTTCGGCTTTCGCGCCTTACAAGCGAATCGATCTCGCGGTGGAGGCTTTTGGAAAGCTGGGGCGCCCTTTAAAGATAGTCGGCGGCGGGCAGGACAAGGATAAGCTTCTTGCCATCAAACCGCCCAACGTTGAGTTTGTCGGCCCTGTGACAGACGAGGAATTGAGTGATCTTTTTGCCAAATGCAGGGCGTTTATATTTCCCGGAGAAGAGGATTTCGGCATAACTCCCCTTGAGGCTCAGGCTTGCGGCCGCCCTATAGTGGCCTTTGGAAAGGGCGGCGCGCTGGAAACTGTAAAGGGGGTTTTTCCGGATGAGAAATATGAGGGGAAAAACTATACCGGGGTCTTTTTCAAAGAGCAGACCGTGGACTCCCTTTGCCGGGGGGTGGAATTTCTCGAATCTGAAAATCCTATTATGGCGCCTGAATTGATTCGGGAGCATGTCCTCTCCTTTGACAGAGCCATATTCGCCGAAAAAATCAAAACTTTTGTGGAAAAATCCTACGAAATGTTTCAGCGGGAAAATACAAAAAGAGCGGAGAAAGATAAATGATCCAGAAAGAACGAAGGTTTTTAACGTCGTTGCAATACCTTCTTGATCTGCTGATTGTAATCGCCGCGTGGCTCGGGTCATATCCATTAAGATTTTATTCAGGGATATTCCCTCTTCGCGTCGAGCATGTTCCGGGGTTCGGCTCCTTTGCCATATTAGGGCTTCTGGTCTTTATAGTTTGGGCGGCCCATTTCAGATTCTCTTCCGTTTACGCGGAGAAAACCGTACCCAGCTTTTCAAGAGATATAATAACGGCCTTGAGAACCCATATTTTCGCCTTTGTCACTTTTGTCGTAATCGTTTTCTTTTTGGGAAGCTACAGGCCCAGCCGTATTGTTTTCGCTCTCTTTTTTATTCTCTCGACTTTTGGGATTATCTTTGCCCACGGCATGTTCAGGCAGGCTCTTATATCAAGAAGAAAACGGGGCATTGGTCTTAAAAGAGTCATTATAGTAGGTGCCGGCACCCTTGCTTTGGAGGTGTCGAAACGGATTTTAAAACACAAGGAGCTTGGTTTAGAACTTATTGGATTTCTCTCTGACGACCAAAAGAGCATTGGCCGGGAAATTGAGGGGACGCCGATAATAGGCGACGCGAGCCAGGTCCAATCCATTATCAAAGAAAATAAAATAGACCAGGTGTTTGTCGCGTTGCCTCTTAGCGCGGCGGACAGACTTGAGAAGGTGGTGAACAACGTTTCCGATGAGATGGTGGACGTAAAAATAATTCCCGACCTTATTCAATATGTAACATTGAAAGCGGGGGTCGAGGAATTTGAGGGGCTGCCGGTTATCAGTCTGAAAGATACGCCGGTCTCAGGCTGGAGCGCGGTTACAAAGAGGGTTTTCGATATCTGTTTTGCTTTTGCCCTTTCTCCCTTTCTTATTTTCGCGTCAATAATTCTCGCCATCGGCGTGAAGCTCTCCTCCCCCGGACCGATTCTCTATAAACAAAAACGAATGGGTCTCGATGGAAGGACATTCAATATATATAAATTCCGCTCCATGCCCATAGGCGCTGAAAAGAAGACCGGCGCGGTCTGGGCCACAAAAGAAGACGGGCGGAAAACCGGTTTTGGCGCTTTTATGCGAAAGTTTAATCTTGATGAAATTCCCCAATTTTACAATGTCCTGCAAGGGCGCATGAGCATAGTCGGCCCAAGACCTGAACGCCCTGTCTTTATCGAGAAATTCCAGAAAGAGATTCCCAAGTATATGCTCAGGCACAAGGTGAAAGCCGGGATCACCGGATGGGCACAGGTAAACGGCTGGAGAGGCGACACCGATCTTTCAAAACGGATTGAGTGCGACCTTTATTATATCCAAAACTGGTCACTAGGCTTTGACATATATATCATCTGGCTTACTCTTTTCAGGAGTTTCGCTGACAAAAACGCCTACTGATAAACCCCACCCTCTCTGCTGATTAAGGATAATTTGTTGATTCCCCGGCTTTACAGTCCTGTGGGAGGGGCCGGCATATCGGGCAATTCGGGCTTTTCCGGAACAGCCGGTAAATCAGGGACAGCGGGGACCGCCGGCGCGGCGCCGGGAATTTCAGCTACAAGCTGCTTGACAAAAGGAATCTTGTTGTCACTGCCGACAAAATTGATTTCGTAAAGAGGGAGGGCCAACTCCTCTTTCTGATTTACTGTGCACAACCAGATGGAATAACCAGGAGCGGCCTGCTTGCGAATGGCCACGGTAACAGGTTTGTCGCCCAGTTCCAGTTTTTCAAGGGAGTATGTTTTTCTCACGATTTTTCTTGCCGGTTTAGCGCCGGGTTTAATGACATATTTGTAATAGAGAACGTGAAGCTTCTTTTCGGCCATAATAACAGAGAAAAAACCGCCGCCGATATTGAGGTTGCCGATAAAGTCAACTTTGCCAAGCTTGATGGTCTTTACCACCTCTTTGGTTTTGAGTTTCTTGACAACAATTTTATCCTTGTTAACACATGCTTCATACCAGGTGTCCGAATTGCAGATTTTTACCTCTTTTTCAATGCGCTGAGCTTTGTCATAAAAGGTAAAGTCGTAATTTTCCACATATACCTTGTTAATGGCCTCTTTTGTCGGAGCCTTTACAGGCACGGGTACAAGGCCAACCTGATCCAAGGGAACTTGGGCCAAATTAACCGGTATGTCGGGAATCATATCCTTTGCGCCGGCGCAACCAAAAACCGCGATAGCTATAATAACCGTAAGAGCTACCCCTATCCCAATTTGAACTTTTCCTTTAATCATCGGAACAATCCACCTTATAAAAGTTCATGTAAAATATAATTTTGACCCATTTTTTAAAAAACTTCAAGAAGGAACTTCCAGAATTATGTAATCGTTCAGTTACAAGGGGGTTTTTTGGAAAAGGGGAGAAGCGCGCTAATGGCTCTAAGATAAGGGCGTCTTTATAATTTTTCTGTAGGGGCACGGCATGCCGTGCCCAGCGCCCGCCGGCAGGGACACGGCATGCCGTGCCCTACGAGGGATGGCGTGAGCAGGAGCAATCGGGCGGCGTGGGTCAAAGGCGAGCCGCCGCCTGTCCAGAGTTTACCGAAGGGGCGGCAACAGCCTACCCACGTTTCCACCAATCTTAAGTCTGGCCACTGACAACTGAACGATTAGAATTATTGCTTCTCTTGTCAATGTGGAATATCATATTAAAATATTTCAGATGGTTTAATTGTTTTCATGGGAAACGCGTTGAATAAAAACCAGGGATATTCACTTATAATTTTTTTCTTGCCGGCGGTCCTTTCTTTTTTTCTGTTCGGATGCGCGGAAAAGGAGAATGTAACTTACTACCTTCACCCATCTGTTGACATGGAGATGGAAAGACATATGGCCGCGGCAAAGGAAGCTCTGGACGATTTTGAGATTGAACTGGCCCAGGAATCTCTTGTTAAAGGTGAGAAACGATTAAAATATCTTGTAATGGCCAGATTTTCTCAATCCTCTATAGCCGACTATTCAAGTCGTCTTGCCCTGTTTAAACAAAGACTTGATAAAGTAATCGCCGCGGGAGTCCCAGTCAGAGTATCTTTTAGCATGGGTTACGATCCAGAAGCCATGGAGCCGGTAAAAGACGCGGTCAAAATCGGCAACCTCCGAAGAAATCTGGTTCACATCCCATATAACAGGAGGGTGGAAATTACCCACCTTGTCCTTTATTATACCAAAGGACCCGGGCGAAAGCAGTTTAAAATCTATCTGAAAAGACTCGCGGGATACAGAAATCATATTCTTCGAGTGTTTAGAGCAAGGGGTCTTCCCGAGGAGCTTATTTGTGTGGCCATGATCGAGTCAGCCGGTGATCCAACAAGGGTATCCTCCGCCGGGGCCGCGGGCTTGTGGCAATTTATGCCTGAAACCGCACGAAAATACGGCCTGATGGTTAACGATAAAGTGGACCAGAGATTTGATCCCATACTTGAAACCTATGCCGCGGCAAGGTACTTCAACTTCCTTTTGAAAAAGTTTGAAAATCAGGTTCCCGCGGCATTGGCCGGATATAACTGGGGAGAGGGCAATGTAGAGCGGCTTCTGTCCCACCCAAGCATGAAAAGCGTCTGGCTCGCGCCTTATCATGGAAAAACAGAGGAGGTAGACCTGCCCTCCATGCCAAAAGAGACATACGATTATATTGTCAGGTGGTACGCCGTAGCGGTTATTTATCAAAATCTGAAAGAATACGATTTTGAGATGCCTGTAACGCCCCAGGACCCCTTTATTCTTGTTTACATTAACGGGCAGCTTGAGGTTGGGCTACTGGCCCGGGACCTGGAAATTTCAGAGCAGTTGCTGGTCGGGCTTAATCCATCATTAAAAATGGGGCAAACCCCTGGTGACGAAACCACGGCCATGAGGCTGCCTCCGGCTTTTCCCGATGATTACGCCGCGCGCCTTAGAAAAGGGGGGCGCTACAGAATCAGCTACGTTTACAGGCATAAAGTCACCGGATATCAGACACTCAGAACCGTTGCCCAGACCTATGGGGTTTCCGCCCTTCGAATCGCCGATGTGAATGATTTGGGAGAGACGAACCTTTTGGAAGCCGGCACAATAATAAGGATTCCCACAACGGCGGGAAACGAGAAGGCCAAAGCCGCGGCCAGAGAAAACGTGGGGTTCTGGAGAGCGAGAAAGGGAACATTGTGGGACAAGGAATCAAAATAGAAAGGAAACATCGTGGGCTTTTGGAAAGATAAGAGAATAATCATTACCGGCGGAGCGGGTTTTTTAGGCAAGGTCTTAACCAGTCGACTCGAAGAGTTTGGCGCCGGAGATATTTTTGTTCCAAGAAAAAAGGAATACAACCTGATTCTGCCCGATACGGCAAAAAGGCTTCTTGCTGACCATCCCGCTGATATCATTTTTCACCTGGCCGCCCAGGTCGGAGGCATCGGCGCGAACAGGGAAAATCCCGGATTGTTTTTTTACAATAACCTGATGATGGGGGTTCAGCTTATGGAGCAGGCCAGGCTGGCCGGTGTAGATAAATTCCTTGGAGTCGGAACCATCTGTTCTTACCCAAAATTCACTCCGGTTCCATTTAAGGAAGAGAACATCTGGAACGGTTACCCTGAGGAAACCAACGCTCCTTATGGGCTGGCGAAAAAGATGATGATTGTTCAAGCCCAGGCATACAGGGACCAATATGGTTTTAACGCCATAAACCCTATGCTGGTCAATCTTTATGGGCCAGGAGATAATTTCGATCCTGAATCGAGCCACGTTATTCCAGCCCTTATAAAGAAATTTGTGGAAGCGAAAAAAGCCGGCGCGCCTGATGTGGTGGTCTGGGGAACCGGGCGGGCAACCAGGGAGTTTCTCTATGTGGCCGATGGCGCAAAAGGGCTTGCAATGGCCGCGGAAAAATACAACTCGCCCGAGCCTGTAAATATCGGCGCCGGAAGCGAGATTTCCATCAGAGAGCTTGCCGATCTGATTAAAAAACTGGTCGGGTACAATGGGGAGATCATCTGGGATATATCAAAACCTGACGGCCAACCCAGAAGAAGCCTCAGCACGGAAAAAGCATTCCGGGATTTTGGATTTAAAGCGGAAACTGTTTTTGAAAAGGGTCTTAAAACCACTATCGAATGGTACATTGAGAATGACAAGTGACAATAAGCATGGGTGGCGTGGGTCACCGGCGAGCCGCCGACTGTCCTGAGTTTACCGAAGGAGCAGCAATAACTTTAAAATCCCACGATTAAAAGAGATGTATTATTGGCGAGCTTGTTGCCATACTCCTACGTCCTGTTACTACAGCCTTCAATCAAAAATCAATTTGCCGTCGAGGCATTGTTGCCGGTGGCACACCGGTCAATAAGCGATCAGGTCATTTCTAAAGTTACCGCCCTTCCCTTTAATGAGCCACGACCGAAGCATCACAGAATCGGGCATATTCAAAAGGGCCGCGATCTCCTTATCAATCCTGACTAATTCTTTGGCATTGATTTTCACCGCCCTGTTTTTTATGGTTATCCTGTGGTTTGGAAGGGCAGGGAAGTTGGCGAGAAGTTCTCTTGTAAGGACCAGCATTTCCACATCGCTTCCCCCTTTTACCCTTGTGATTCTAAGGGGAAAAAAGAGGCGATCTGTTTTAAATCGGTATCGCAAAGGCGCCACAGTATTCATTTTTGTTCCGACTTTGATTATGTCAAACACAAACCAGGTAAATCCATTCGCGAGATATTTCTCAATCTCGGTTTTCATCCAATCCGGCACAGTCCCGTTCTTCGCGCCCTGCTTTTCCAAGGCGTTCTCCACCCATTTTATAAAACCGTCTGTGGAAAGAGCCTGGGCGACCATTACATCATGGGCGCCGATCTTTTCATGAAAAGTGACTTTGCCCGCTGAATGAGAATCGCCATTGCCCGCCCTGCTTTTGCCCAACGATTGTGATTTATCCGCGTCGATTTTCATCTTTAGCGTTCTTATGGCCCTGGTGAACGTCATAAGACTTCCTTTAGTCACTTTAGGCTCGCTGGGCAAAGGCAGAACTTCCAAAACTGTTGTTGGCTTATCCGACTTTACATCCGTGCTTAAAAGCAGAATCTCTTCCTCGCCGTTCCACGCTATAAGGGCTCTCTGAACAGGCTCGAAGAGAGTGACGCTGGGGTCAAAAGGTATCATGCCCCTGTCCGCCATGGACAATGACGACGCCAGGACAATAAGAATTATAAAAATAAAAGAAATAATTCTTTGCACAAAAACCTCCCATTTCATTTGCGTGAATTTTATTACTGTATCAGAGATCAAAGGGAAAGGGTAGGCGCGGGGACCTACCCCTACAAATTTACCGCGAGCTTAATGAGCGCCTATGCAGCAAATTGGATAGGCGCAGGGGTCTGCGAATTTGTTGAATTTAAACGATAAATCACGTAGGGGCGGCCCCCCGTGGCCGCCCATTATTGGCATGTAAAATAGATGGCGACATTATCAAACCAGCATTTATGTCCCAGGCCTTCCTTGTTATTCCCAAGGCAAAAGGCTAATGTGTATAGGGACATCATGGAGCAGGCAATTGATGTACGGGAGTTTTTTGTTCATCAGATCAAACATTATCGATGTTCAATAATTCACGAAAATCTCTCTTGAACAAGAATGAGCATAGGACAACCAGCGCCAAGGAGATTTACAGATGAAGCTTACCGGCCAAGAGATCATCGCGAGACTTTTGATGAACATGAAAGCAGCAAGACCCCGTCTTTTAATAATACTCATGGCTTTTTTTCTGATTTTTTCTTTTGGTTGCAATTGTGAAACCGAAGACAATCGCGCCGACGGTCCTCCTTTGTATGCTGCTGATGACGACTCCACAGATGATGACGACATTCAAGACGATGACGATGCGCAGGATGACGACGACGATGATGATGACGATGACAGCTTTCCGCCCCCGGATTCTTTTGGCTGGATTTTGATGGATACTGACAGAGCCTACATATCCCAGACGTTGAACAAGGCCGCGGATTTCGGCATAACCCACATTCAGCTTTCCCATGCCCTTATCATGGATATCGATGAGATAAATCTGGATCCGGTCAAAGCCGCCCTGCTCAAAGACATAGCGCGGGAGGCTCATGATCTTGGCCTTGATATCTGGGTTTGGGCTCATGAAATTTATGGCGTCCATCCTTTTGCCTGTTTTGATCCCCAGGCGGCTTTGTGGGAAAGCAGGGCGCAAGCCTATCGTGACGCTCTTGACGCCATTCCCGAAATCGACGGCGTGATTCTCATGTTCGGCAGCGCGGATACTGAACCATGGTACGTTGTATGCGCATGTCAATGGTGCCAGGATTTGCCGTCAACAGGGAATTTTATTCTCGACTTTATGAACAATCATCCCGCTGAAAGATTAACCCTTCTCTACGATGTGGTGGGCGGCGTTGTCATGGACGAATACGGTAAAAAGCTCAGAGTCAGAACGTTTATGCACATGCCATGGGAGCTTGACTGGCTAAGCGAGTCCCTGGTCGAATACGACCGCCCTGACCTGATGGTCATGTCAAAGGACGTTCCCCAGGTTTGGGTCCCTTATTATCCTCACAACCCGATTATTGGTCTTGATAAAACCGGCGGCCGGCACCAGATAATTGAAATGGATCTGGGCAATGAATATTGGGGAAAGAATAAAATCTTAAGCAGTCAGGTCGATTATATCAACTATCGCTGGAGTTACGATAAGGAAAAAGGCGCCATGGGCGCGGCAGCCAGGATAGAAAGAGGCGCCAACCACGCATTTGGAACAGCCAACGAAATAAACATCTACGCTTTTTCCAGGATAGTCAGGGATTCGGCAAAGCCCGACGCTATTTACAGGGAATGGTTCGAGGAAAGATATGGCATTGGTCCCCCTTCGCCGGCCTCTGACGCGCTCAAGGAAATATTCAGGAACTCTCATTTCGCTATGAGGAAAATGTATTACACCCTGGGCATGTGGACCCTGGAAAAAGGCTCCGACCTTACTGACAGCGCCAGGTTTCCATCCCAGCTCTGGACCAGATCCACAGCCTTTTACGATAAAAATTGGATACCCGTCTTTAGGTCCCTGGCAGCGCCGACAACCCAGACGTTGAGTGATCTTTGGCAAGAAGGCGCGGAAGCCATGGAAATCGCCGCGGATAATCTTGCCGCCCTCGAATCCATCGAAACCGCTTTCGCCAACGCGAATGATTATGACGAGCTACGGCAAATGCTCGATCTTCAGGTTGATTGCGCCGCCATCTGGCGTCTTGCCGATGACGTGGTTTACAGATACCTTCACAAAATTACAGGGCATCCGGAAAATGATCCTTTTCTTGAATGGAACGCCCGGAAACTTCTGGTTATGGCCGATGATATGGAACAGAAGTGGGGCCCGAATATCTCTCCAGGCAACCCGGCGCGAATAAGAAATTTCGTAGCTGATTTAAGAGCGGGATTTCCTGATTATCCAACTGCCGCGCCCTATGAGCAGACAGAGATTTTTGATGTATGGGCAGAGGAACTAGGCGGCGGAATATACCAGATTCGCTGGTCGTCTTCCGCGCCCATGACTTCATTTGTAGAGTGGAGCGACAAGCTTCCCCAATATGAGAACAGCTCGGGAGAGGTGGAAAATTTTACAACCGAGCACTCTATCCTGATGGAAGTCGAGTCAACAGAGCTAAGTTATGTCTTTAGGGTTGGAGGTCATGACGGCGGCGGCGCCTTAATTAGAACCGGTGATTTTTGGATTGGTCTTGACCTAAAATAGCGCCTGAATTAAATTGTTTTTTTTATAAATTGACCGATAAAAAAAATCGTGGCAAAATTTATTTGAAATCAACCGGGAGGATATAATGAAAATCGAACTTACCCGTTCGGAAAACACATTCCGAAAAGTAATGGGGCTTCTGTTTGTGATTTTTTTAATAAGCGCGGTGGTGTTCGCCATTATACCTGACCATGTTTTGCGCCTTCTGAACTGGGTGGGCAACGCTTTTGATTTAAAGAAACCTCTTGTGCCCTCACAGATTTCAATTACCGATGAAATCTGGACTACTCATGTTGCCAAAAACGAGATCGGAAGAGCCACGTCTGAACTCCAGTCACCAGATCATCTCGTATGCCGTC
>CAYSHR010000020.1:0-15749 GCA_964430795.1 uncultured bacterium | reverse complement strand
AACTGACGCCGGTACTTTTGTCACAGATTGAAAACGATGTGGTTCCACCCACGGTCGCGACCTTGTTGAACATTTCAAAAGTCCTTGATGTGGGCATTGATCACTTTTTTATTCAGGAAAACTTCGTTGAAAAGATCGAGCTGACCAGAAATGATGATCGCCTGAAAATTACAAGAGGCGACGATTCGGACATGGGGCGCTTAACATATAGTTACCAGGCCCTGTCTTACAGGCTCAAGGGCAAAAGGATGGAGCCTTTCTTTGTGGAGTTTGACACCGAGACCAGGGAGAAAACCATTCCCTTGTCCCACGATGGGGAGGAATTCTGTTTTTGTCTGGAAGGCCGGATCGAGTTTATATCCGGTGATCAGAAAATCATGCTTTATCCCGGAGACAGCCTCTACTACTTCTCAGACGTTCCCCATGTTTTGAGAGGGGTGGGGTCAAAAACCCCAAAAGCGATATTTGTGTTGCTCCCGGGCCGGAACAAAAGCAGATAGTTTATTATGGAGAGAAAATATTATGATTGAAATCAGGTTTCATGGCAGAGGAGGGCAGGGCGCGGTTATCGCCTCGAAAATTCTGGCTGTAGCCATGTTTGCCGAGGGGAAATACGTTCAGTCTTTTCCCAAGTTCGGAGTTGAGCGCCGGGGAGCCCCGGTAGAAGCCTTTCTAAGAGTCGATAAAGATAAAATTCTTATTCGAAACAACATCTACACTCCGGACCATATCATCGTTCTGGACCCCACTCTGATAGACGCGGTGGATGTCACCACCGGAATGGCAAAGGGTGGCTGGATCGTAATAAACTCAAACAAGAGTCCTGCTGAATTCGAGAAACTTAAAGATTATAAGGTGGCCTGCGTTGATGCCGGTCGAATCGCTATTGAGAACCGGTTAGGAAGCCCAAACGCGCCGATTGTCAATACGGCAATCTGTGGCGCATTTGCCAAAGCCACCGGTCTTGTCGGCCTTGATGCTGTTAGTGAAGCCATAAAAGAAGAGGTACCCATCAAACCCGACGCCAACTCAAAAGCGGCAAAAATCGCTTTTGATTCCACTGTAACCTGACGGAGCTTTTAGAAGATGTCTGAAGAAAAACCCATTTTATACAAGTCGATTTCACAAATGCCCGAAGTGGTCCGTTCCGAGGCCAGCATGCTCTGGAACCATACAGGTTCATGGCGGTACATGAAGCCCCGGTACCTGGACAAGACTCCTCCGTGCAATCAGGGCTGCCCCGCAGGTAACGATATCGAGGCTTTTGTCCGCTTGATCGGTGAAGGAAAATTTGTAGAAGCCTGGCGTCTTATTAAAGAGGAAAGTCCTTTTCCGAAAGTTTGTGGAAGGGTCTGTTTTTCTCCTTGCGAAACGGCTTGCAATAGAGATCAATTTGACCACCCAACTTCCATCAACTCTCTTGAGCGCTTTGCGGCAGACCAGGCGCCCGCAAATGAGAAACCCAAGAAGCTTAGAGAAGACTCCGGAAAAACGGTGGCGGTGGTAGGGGCCGGCCCGGCGGGATTAACCGCGGCATATCATCTGGCCAGAATGGGGCACTCGGTCACTGTTTTTGAATCCCGGAAGAAACCCGGAGGTCTTTTGCGCTACGGCATCCCCCAGTACAGGCTTCCCAAGGATATCCTGGATATGGAGATTGATGACATAAAATCCCTGGGTGTTGATATTCAATGTTCAAAAACAGTGGGGCTGGAGGCGCCCTTTAAGGAACTGGAAAAATTCGACGCCATATTTGTCGCCTCAGGAGTTCATGCCGGCAGAAAACTGGGCATAGACTTCGAAGAGGCTGATGGAGTGCTTGCCGGTCTTGAGTTTTTAGGCGCGGTGGCTGAAAACAAGGCTCCTGACCTTGGTGAAAAAACAGTAATCATCGGTGGAGGAAACACGGCCATTGACGCGGCTCGCTGCGCTTTGAGACTTGGCAGCCAGGCCACTATTTTTTATCACAGATCAAGGGTTGAGATGCCCGCTTTTGAACAAGAGATATCTGAAGCTGAAAAAGAGGGAGTGACAATAAAACTTCTAACACAGCCACTAAAGGTCATTACCTTAAACGGCAAAGCCACCGGCATGCAAATGGGTAAAACCGAGCTAGGCGCTCCTGATGAGTCCGGGCGCAGACGACCGGTGCCTGTAGAGGGCAGCGAGTTTACCGTCTCGGCCGATACTATCATTACGGCTATAGGCGAATCTGCGGATCTCGATTATCTGCCAAAGGATGTTCAAATAGAAAGCGGGCGGGTGGCCATTGACAAATTTGGTATTTCCTCTTTACCGGGAGTGTTCGCCGGGGGCGACGCCGCGCTTAGGGTTCACAACGTTACAACCGCCATCGGATCGGGAAAATGGGCGGCGTGCGCTATTGACTGTTATTTAAAGGGCGAAAAGTTCGAGGATATTGCCCACAAAGTGACTATCGGAGAAAAGGGAGCTGTCTCTATTGCCAGATATCTTGGGGCGGGGGATTCCCATGTCAAAAATATCAAAGAAAAGCATGTGGTCTCCTTTGAGGAATTGAACGTCAATTATTTCGAAGAGTCCGGTCAGTCAAAAATGCACAATCTCAATATTACCGACCGCCTTTCGGGCTTTATGGAAGTTCACCAGGGATTATCCAAAGAGGAAGCGGTACATGACGCGAATCGCTGTTTCCACTGCGGAGTCTGCACAATGTGCGATAACTGCTATGTCTTCTGCCCTGATGCTACTGTGAGCAGAAAAGGCGATGACCAATGGGGTTATGATATTGATTTTACCTTTTGTAAAGGGTGCGGCATCTGCTCTTATGAATGTCCCCGCTGCGCCATGATAATGGAGGAGGAGTGATGCAAAAAGTATTGATGGGTAATCACGCCGCGAGCTGGGCGGTGAGACTGTCAAGGGTCAAAATGATTTCCGCCTATCCCATCACTCCTCAGACCCATATTGTTGAGGAGCTTTCGGAAATGTGCGGCGATGGCAGCCTTGACGCCAAGTTCCTGAAGGTGGAGTCGGAGCATTCGGCCATGGCTTCGGTAATCGCTTCCCAAACCGCGGGAGTGAGATCTTTTACAGCCTCATCCGCCAACGGCCTGGCTCTGATGCATGAGCTTTTGCATTGGGCGGCCGGCGCCAGGCTTCCCATAGTCATGGTGAATGTAAACAGGGCTCTGGCCCCGGGATGGAACATCTGGGCGGACCAGGGCGACTCCCTTTCCCAAAGAGACACAGGCTGGATTCAGCTTTACGTGGAAGACAACCAGGAGGTCCTTGACACGGTTATTCAAGGATATCGCATAGCCGAGCAGGTTCTTCTGCCGGTTATGGTTTGCTATGACGCTTTCTTCCTCTCCCATACTTATGAACCTGTGGATATTCCGGACAAAGAGACGGTGGATGGGTGGCTGCCACCCTACGAACCCGAGTACTTCCTTGATCCTGAAAATCCCAGGAGCTTTAATGGCCTGGTAATGCCTGATAACTACATCGAGATGCGATACAAGCTTCAGCTCGCCCACGAAAAAGCATCGGACCTTGTAGACCAAGTGGGCGACTCCTTTGGAAAAACCTTTGGCAGAAACTACGGCGCCGTGGAGGCTGTGGATTGTGACGACGCCGAAATAATTCTTGTGACTTCAAGTTCAACTACAAGTCCGGCCAGGGTGATTCAAAAGAAGCTTAGGGAGCAAGGTATAAAAATCGGGCTTTTAAAAATCAGGATGTTCCGCCCCTTCCCTACCGAACAGGTCAAAAATGCCCTTGGCGGCGCGAAAAAAGCGGTTGTAATTGACAGGAATTGCAGTTTCGGCAAAAGCGGAATTTTTGCGGACGAAATAAGAGGCGCGTTGGCTAACAATTCCGACAAGCCCCTTATCTATGGATATATCATGGGTCTTGGCGGCAGGGATATAACACCCGACCTTCTTGAAGAGGTTGTCAGGGAAACCATCAAGAGTCCGGCCCCGGACGCCCTTGCTATATGGAAGGGAGTAAAGCTATGAGAACCGAAATCCCGGAGCGGGAACTTATGATGCCCGGTCATCTTGGTTGTCAGGGTTGCGGAGGCGCCATTATCATGCGCCACTGCCTTAAAGCCCTGGGCAGGGACACCATAACGATTATTCCGGCCTGCTGCTGGACAATAATTTCCGGCATGTGGCCTTACAGCACCCTTAAAACACCCATTTTGCACACCGCTTTCGAGACGGCGGGAGCGGCGGCCTCCGGGGTCAGAGCCGCCCTTGACATGAAAGGAAAAACAGACACCAAGGTCCTGGCTTTTGCCGGCGATGGAGGCACTTTCGATATCGGATTACAGTCTCTTTCAGGGGCGGCTGAAAGAAACGAGGATATCATTTACGTCTGTTATGACAATGAAGCCTATATGAACACGGGTATTCAGAGGTCTTCAGCCACTCCTGAGAAAGCCTGGACCACCACAACACCCAGAAGTCATCCGAAAACCGGTCCAAAGAAAAATATGATTCAGATTCTCGCCGCCCATAAAGCTCCCTACCTGGCTACGGCCAATGTAGCCTGGCCCGAAGACCTGATAATGAAGATGAAGAAAGCCGCCAGCATCAAAGGCACCAAGTTCATCCATGTTCTTTCCCCCTGTCCTCCGGGATGGAAAATTCAATCGGAAAAAAGTATTGAAGTGGCCAGGCTCGCCACCAACACCAAGATGTTCCCTCTGTACGAGGTTATTAACGGCGAGGAATATCATTTGAACATTGAGCCAAAAGACCTTCCGGTCATTGAATACTTGAAGATGCAGGGAAGATTCAGGCACCTGAGCCAGGAGGATGTAAAGCAGGTTCAAAGGCGGGTGGATTACGAATGGAAGATACTGCTTCAGAGATCCATGATGGAGCCCTTCGACCAGAACATGGACTAAAATTACCAAGCCGCGTCTATGAGTGAGCCGATGAAAGAACTCAAATGCAATAATTGCGGCGCCCCTTTGAAAGTCAGACCCAGGGACCTAAGAAAGGGGATGGCGGTTTGCCCTTTCTGTGACACGGTTTTCAAATTTGACAAAACCGGCCCCGGAGATAAAAAAACAATACATATCAACCTTAAAGACCTCAATTTATCAAAGGGCAATCTCTGGCTGATAAACAAGGTCAAAGATGTTTTTGGCGCCTATGACGATGACCCGGATGCTCCAGCCAAGCGCCCGGCAAACAGCAAAATTACCATAGAAAACCAGCCGGGCCAGAGGTTTTACGCAAAGATTGATTCGGCTGGTTTTGGATTCGGCTCCTGCTTTATGGCGGTTTTTACCATATTCTGGTGTGGCTTTATGGTGACGTGGAACCTAATCGCCCTGTGGCAAAAAGCTTATGTGATGATTGCTTTCGGCCTGATTCATGACGTGGTAGGCGTTTTTCTCTTTATTAACCTGACATGGACCGCCTTTGGCTCTGAGGTTTTAAGCGCCTATGGCGAGATGTTCTCCAGGGAAAAAAAGCTGTTCGGTTTTTCTTTTAAAAAAAACTATCCACTGACTGAAATCGACGATTTTGTTTTTGTTACAGGGAGACAAAAAAAGTTTAGAGCCAACAGAAAGCTATATATGATGGTAAGTGGGAAAAGAAGGCGAATAGCCGGCGTCGCCTTTTATCCGGACCTGAAATGGCTCAGGCAGGAGCTTCTGAGGTTTTTTAAACCGCGATGGTAATGGTTGTAGGTTGGGACCCTGCCCCAAACCCCGCCAAAGATTATTGGCTCGGGCGGCTCGCCGGGCAGGTGGTGTGGGCCGTGCTCTTCTTTTATTTCCATCTCTTGTTTTTTCCACATTTTCAATGAAAATGTGCTATACTTTTTTTATCCTGTCGCCACCATTTCATGGTGGAGTGAATTGAAAAAATTATGCTCATTGGTCCAGTATTTTTCGGGTTGAAATCTTTTTACTTATATAAACAGTTATGCTAGTTTCAGCACAACCAAATTAACAATTTTTATTGTTATAGTTAAGGCAATTAATTAACAGGGGCTATGGTTCTATGGTGGAAAAGAGCAAGCTGGGTTCTATTCTTGTCCAGTCCAAATTGATATCCAAGGAAGATATTGAAAGAGCTTTGGAAGAGCAGAAGCGGTCAAATATCCGTTTTGGAGAAGCTCTTATCAACCTCGGCATCGTCAGGGATGAGGATGTCAAATGGGGGCTTTCCAGTCAACTGGACATTCCCTTTATTCGCTTGAATGAATCCCAGGTTGACATGGAGGCTGTCGCCCTTGTTCCCGAACCCCTGGCCAGAAGACATAACCTTCTGCCATTTTTGAAAATCGATGATGAACTCACCATGGTTATTGAGGACCCGTTAAATGACCGGGCCATCTCGGAAGTTATGGCTGTGAGTGGGTGCAAGGTCAATATCTGCGTTGGTCTGCCTGACGAGATTTCAAAAAAGATAGATGATGTTTATAAAACAAGTGCCGGAAACCAGGAGGAGATGGGCGAGCTTGAGTCGGAGCTTTTTACTGATGAAGAGCTTTTAAAAATCGGGTCTGATTTTACAGGGGAGTCTTTTCTTCGGGCTCTTCTAAACCACGCCATCGCGAATTTCGCCTCATCCATCCATTTTGAACCGGTCAACGGCAGGGTGCATGTCCGCTTCAGGATAGAGAGTGGAATTCAGCGGGTTGGAAATATATCAGAAGGATGGTTTCTGGTAGTAAGCAATAAACTAAAAACCCTTCTTGACAACCTGGAGACAAGAACAAATTTTCTTGAGGGTTTTTTGACCCATTTTCACAATGACCAGAAGTTCGTTTTCTATACTTCAATTGTGGGTGTAAGCCAGGGAAGCTCGATCACCATGCTCAACCTTACCCCAAAGGGTTTCCCAAACACTTTTGATGAGTTGCCATTAAGCCAGGACGACCGGGAGGCTGTTCTTGGGATAATCGGCGGTCGTCATGGCATGGCGGTAATAGTCGGGCGAAGCAAAATAGAGAAGCTGAAATTTCTATACCTGCTTCTTGAGAAAAAGCACGCCACAAAAAAAAGAACTTTTGTTGTCGGCTCCATGCCCTGGTTCGCTGACGAGGGATACATCAAGTTAAAGGTTAAGGTAGAGGACAGACAGGATTTACTGGAAGGGCTAAAAGTCGCCAGGACCCAGGACCCCGATATCATTTACATTGAGGATGTATGGGACCGAAAAGCTCTTGAGTACGCGTTGCAATCAGCGATTTCAAACACCTTTGTCATGACGACCCTTCATTTTCCCGACACATTGACAGCTCTGGAATATGCCAATGAAAGCATTAAAAACAAGACGCTCCTGACTATGGCTTTACGAGGGTTTATCGGGATCCATGTTTTTAATCTTTTATGCCCTTTTTGCAAAGAGGTTGACGTAAATTACGCGGCCCAATCCAGAGCCCTCAAACTCCCCAGAAACAAGGTCCAGAAACATACTATCTATAAGGCTAAAGGATGCGACAAGTGCCACCAGAGAGGCTACACGGGCAACAGAATTCTAGTTGAATCCCTTGCCATGGATAAGGATATTTCCAATCTTCTGAAAAACACTCCTAAATTCTCCGAGATAAAAAAGAAGTTGTTAAGGAAAGGGCATCGGACGATTTTGCAGACATCCCAGGAGATGGTTCTATCGGGCCGGATAAGCATCGACGACTTTAAAAACGTGGAAAGACGATAAATGGCGGCTATTGATAAATTGTTTTCACATATGCTCGAAGTTGACGCCAGTGATCTTCACATGAGCGCCGGGCTTCGGCCCTGCCTTAGGATTCATGGTGAATTGGAATGGCTCAAATCCGCGCCCTTGACTGGTGGGCAGAACAGAAAACTTTTCGCGGAAATTACTCCTGAAAGATGCAGTGCTGAACTGGAGGAGAAGAGCCAGACCGACTTTGTCTACCAACTGGGCGACAAAGCAAGATTCAGAGCAAATGTTTTTTTGCAGGGACGAGGAATATCCGCCGCTTTCAGAATGATTCCCGCAAAAATTCTTTCAGCCAAAACCCTCAATCTGCCCCAATCAGTATTAAACATGGCCAGACTGAAAAGGGGCATGGTTCTTGTGACAGGACCCACAGGGTCAGGCAAGTCAACGACTCTGGCGGCCATTATCGATCTTATCAATGAAACAAGAAAAGATCACATACTGACTATCGAAGATCCGGTGGAATTTGTACATACGCCCAAAAACTGCCTGGTAACCCAGAGGCAGATTGGCGAGCATGTAAACTCTTTTGCCGACGCTCTTCGCGCGGCTTTAAGAGAAGACCCCGACGTGATTCTGGTTGGTGAAATGAGGGACCTGGAAACCATTGCCCTTGCCATGACAGCGGCCGAAACAGGGCACCTTGTTTTTGGCACTCTGCATACAAACAGCGCGGCAAAAACCATCGATAGAATTATTGACGCCTTTCCCACCAACCAACAACAACAGATTAGAGTAATGCTTTCAGAGTCTTTAAAGGGAGTCGTTTCTCAGGCTCTGATTAAAAGAGTCGATAAGCCGGGTCGGATCGCCGCTCTTGAGGTCCTGGTTGGAACGCCGGCGTTGTCCAATATTATCAGGGAAGCCAAAACGCCCCAGATCGCGTCAATAATGCAGACCGGGAAATCCATGGGCATGCAGCTTTTGGATCAGGCCCTTATGGACCTGGCAAAACGGAAAATCATATCTCCCATGGATGCCAGGGAATTGGCTGTGGATAAAAAGATTTTTTCAGCGATGATAAATAACTCCCAAAGGCCAAAACCATTGGTTTCCAGAGAGACAGAGGCAGGTGGACCGAGACCGGGAGCAAGTTGATTTGGCTAAGACTACTTTGGCAAATGGAATATAGAGGGATGTAAGTTGGTGCAACGGGTTCTACTTTTGCAACAGTCAAAAGATGAGATTTCCATGCTTACCCGCCACTTGGAAAATCTCGGCTGTAATGTGGACTCCACCATCAGCGTCGAAGAAGCTCAAAGAAAAGTAAATGCTCAGAATTACAAACTCATTATTGTTTCGACCATATTAACAAAGGGCAGCGCTTTTGAGTTTTGCAAATTTGTACGGAGGACCTACAATAAGAATCAACTGCCTATTATTATTACAAGCGTCATTGAATCAGGCACCCTTATCTGTGAGAGCACAACAAAGTGGGGCGCCAATGAATGCGTCATACTACCTGTCCCGGAGAAATATCTAATAAAAATGATACAGTTCCATTTGGGACAGTCTAAAAAGCGACCATCGTCAATAGTCTCTTTACAGCTTGCCCGCAGCCAATATCAGATGAAAAAAAAGAAGGAAAAAAGAAAGTTGCCGACAAAGGGCGACCTCTCCGAACAGTCCTTTTCAAAAATCCTCAAGGTTCTTGGCAAGTCTAAAAGAACCGGGGAGCTGATAATCGGCCGGGATAATGACGCTTTTAGTCTGATAGGAGTAAATGGCAATCTCGTAAAGATAAAATCTCCCTATGTTGAAAAATTGACCCTGAAAAAAATTATTTTGTCCCAAGGGCAATTAAATCAAAAGACGCTGGCTCCTTTTATCGAGAGAGTCGAGCATGAAAAAACCTTGCTTGGTAGAATGCTTCTTGAGTCAGGAGTTATGAAAAAAGATGAGATTGCCAAGCTTTTAGCCCACCAGTTAATATTAAAGACCCAGTTGCTTTTCAAAAAAAAGGAAGGTCAATACCAGTTTCGGAAACTTACCAATAACGTTGATAATGACTTCCCTTTTTCTGTTTCGGTGGCCGAAATATTTCTGGAGTTCTACAAGCATAGAGTTTCCGCGGATAGATTTAACAAACTTTACGGTAACAAATCGGACCAGTCGCCAAAGCTTAATAAAAAAGGCGTTTACAGCCTTGATGATTTTGATCTGCCCGAGGATCAACTTAAAGCCATGAAAAAATTTAATGGCTTTGTCACCCTAAAAGATGTTGTCGACTATTCCGATGTATCTCCTGAAGTACTCATGCCCATTGTTCATACTTTTATCAGCCTTAAATTAATAAAGTTAAAGTAATGGTATGTTGGATCTGAAAAATACGGAAACAGTTCTTGAAAAAAGAGAACGGGTCACCATTAAGCTCGATAAGCTTAAACCCGCCGCCGTACTTATCCCCTACTTCATAAAAGATGAAAAGGAGCACCTGCTTCTTACGGTCAGGTCTCAAAAGGTGGCAAACCATAAAGGGCAGATCGCTTTCCCCGGTGGGAATCAGGAAGAGGGTGAAGGGGTGACCGAATGTGCTCTTAGAGAAACCTGGGAAGAGGTGGGCATCTTACCCAAGGACGTGAAAATAATTGGAAAAACCGACGATATTGTGACAGTTTCCAGCTTCAGGGTTACACCGGTATTGGCTCGGGTTCCCTACCCTTATGAATGGGAAAAAAATGATTTTGAAATTGATGAAATAATTGAAGTGCCGATTTTGCCTCTTCTGGATGAAAAGAATATCACAAAAAACATTATTACAAGCAGCCAGGGAAACTTTGCTGTATATTATTTTCAATGGGGAAGCTATAACATATGGGGCGCCACAGGTAGAATTGTGGCGAATTTTCTGAACCTTTTATATGGAAAGGACCTGTAAATGAGAAGAGGGATATGGATAGTCGCCGTTCTGATTCTGATTCTGACATTCGCGCCGGCATGTAATGATTCCGGGGAGAAAACAAAGGACGATCCAGCAGCCAAAATTCGCGGGGAAAAGGACCGGGAATTGGCGGAGGCGGAAACCTATGTCGGGCCAAAAGCGAGCTATGGTGACACTGTTGTTGTTAATGTCTTTGTAAACCTGCCCAAGTATCTCTATTTGAATGGTCCAAAACCTTTAAGGATAATGATTCCAGGCAACACCCCTTTCAAGTTTTCCAAGAATGAGTACTTTGTTAAAAAACCCATATTTCCCCTTAAACTCGATTTTACCTTTGATCGAAAAATAAAGACCGGCATACACAAGATTCCTCTGGCTGCTCGCCTTATGTATTGCAACAAAGCTGATGATATCTGCCTTATTAAAAATATTATGGTGGAATTGGAGTTCATGGTGATAAGCAGAGCGGGCACAGTTCCACAAAAAATATATATCACGAAAAACATTCAGCTTGAATAAATGTGATCGGGAGGAGAATTCATGACTGTTTCATTGCAGGATGTAGCCAAAGCCATTGATCATGCCATTTTACGCCCGGAACACTCTGACAAGGATGTAATTGCCGGATGCGAAGTGGCCGCGAAATATAATGTGGCTTCAGTATGCGTCCGCCCCGCGGATATACCCCTGGCAGTTAAGGAGCTGGCTGGATCGGATGTTGAATCCGGAACAGTAATCGGCTTTCCTCACGGCGCTGTTACCGCCGACACAAAGCTTTTTGAATCGAGGCAGGCTCTGGATCAGGGGGCTGTTGAACTCGATGTTGTGGTAAATATCGGGCAGGTGAAAAAGGGGAACTGGGATTATATTCGATGGGAGCTTGAGCCTATAGTGAAGGAATGTAAAAACCAGAACGCCCTGTCTAAGATAATTTTCGAAAACTGTTTTCTTACAGAACAGCAGATCGCGAAGCTTTGCGAAATAACTGTTCAACTTGGCGCGGATTACGTCAAAACCTCCACCGGCTTTGGCGAATATGGCGCCAGGCTTGAAGATATCGCCATTATGAAAGAGGCGGTGGTTGGAAAAGCAAAACTTAAAGCCGCCGGTGGAATCTCGGACCTTGAGACTGCCATGGCTTTTATAGAGGCGGGGTGTGAAAGAATCGGCTCAAGCGCCACAGTCATAATCCTGGATGGGATGCTCTAGGTCCCATTATTCTACGGTCAGTTCATCCAGAACATTTTCCACGTTATAGACTTTGTCCAGCACAAATAGAACATAGCGGATATCCACCACGATTGTGCGGCTCAGGTTGGGCAGGTAGACGTAGTCCGACGCCACAGCCTCGAAGTTTGTGTCAAACAGAAGTCCCATGAGGCGCCCTTTGCCATTAAGGACCGGGCTGCCGGAATTTCCTCCAGTGCCGTCATTGGTGGTGATAAAGTTCACCGGCATTCCCCCCGCTGTTTTGTCGTAATACCTGCCAAAGTCCTGCCTGTAATAGGTCGCGAGTAATTCAGCGGGCGCGTTAAAGGGAAATTCGCCCGTGTGTTTTTCCACCACGCCTCTCAAAAAAGTCATGGGGTTGTACGTAATTCCATCTCGAGGACTAAGCCCCATGACCTGCCCAAAAGAGAACCGCATTGTGTAGTTCGCGTCCGGATAGACAACGCTGTCGCGCCCTTTTAATAGTCCGGCAAGATATTTCGGGCGCAGTCTTGTAGTGGCGCCGTCAAATGCCTTTTCCCGATTTTCCAGCTCCTTTATTTCCTTCTCAAGCTCAAAGGCAAAACCTATAAAAGAATCATTTTTTGCCAATAGCTCCTTTTGGTCCAGATCAAAAAAGGCAATGCGGTTTTTTAACAGATGGATTTTGCTGCCGCCATACAGATCGGCAATAAATTTATCCAGTTTTTCCTGGGAAACTTTCTCACCCGGAGTAATTTTCAGGGCTTTATCAAGGGCCGCCAGCCTCTGCCCTTGGGGTAACGCCAGAGCCTTTTGAAAGAAAATTTTCAGGATATTTTTATCAGTGGGCAGGTGAAGATTTTTCTGCTTGTTTTTTAATCTCTCTTTGAGCATGGGGATGTTTCTGTCCATATATTCCATCTCTCTGGCAAGGTCCCCCATCTCTTTCTGTTCGCTCCACTTGTTTATGGTGACTGCAAACCAGAGCATTTCGCTGTTATAGAGCATCCAGTTGATTATCTCCTGTTTTTCCGCAAAAAGAAGTTGCTCCTTAAACAGGGTATCAAGCTGTTTGATGGTCGAGGCGAAGTTCTTTTTTTCCCGCCCATTAAGTTTTGCGTAAATCTCTTTTTCCGCCTTGATTTTTTCAGCTACAAGACCGGCTTTTTCCAGGCCGAGAATTACCCCCGTCAGCTTTTTGAGATAGTTTGAGGTGCCGGCCAGTTTTCTTGCCACTGTTATTTTAGCGTTGTCGTCATTCTCGCCGGCCTTAATCATAAGATTTTCAAGGGCGGTAAGAGTTTCGATTCTCCAGGGAATGTGGTGGTTCATAAAATAGGATACTTCAGGGGAGCTCAGGTATCTTCTGGTGCGATAAGGATACCCCATGACAAGGGCGGCGTCCCCCTGTTTTACATCATCAGTTGACAGGGCAAACCAGACATCGGGCTTATAGGGAACATTATCTTTAGAGTATTCCGCGGGCTTTCCCTCCGGTGAGACGTAAGCTCTTAAAAAGGCGAAATCCCCTGTGTGCCTGGGCCATACCCAATTGTCAATATCCCCGCCATATGTGCCGATGGAGTTGGGAGGCGCGTATACGATCCTTACATCCTCGATAAGAAAATAGATATGCTTAAAATACTTCAGTCCTCCAAAAGCGGCTTTTACTTCACACCTTACATCCTGACCCTGTTCTTCTTTATCCACCAGCTCCTTTGTGTTTTTTTCGATAGTTTTGTATCTTTCCAAGTCAGAGGCGCCTTTGTTCACTCCCGCCAGAATGGTCTGGGTCACATCCTGGTAATCAACAAGGACATAGGCGTAATATCCGATTGCCGGGATTTCCTCTTTAAGGGATTTAGCCCAAAAACCATTGGCGATCGTGTCTTTACTTATAGTCGCCTGTTTTTGGAGAGCGCTAAAGGCAACGTGATGATTTGTGACAATAAGGCCGTTTTTTGAGACGAAAGACCCTGTGCCTCCCCCAACTTTCACCACCGCCTTTGCCAGGCAATCGGGTTTCTCCGAGTAAATTTGGTCCGGTGCCAAAACAAGCCCCGCCTCTTTCATTTTATCCATATCAAGTTTCCCGATATCATCAAGAAGCCACATGCCCTGGTCTGCTATGGCAAGACCCGTCATGGCAAAAACAAGAAGAAGAGAAAAATAAACAAGTTTATTGGCATAGTTCATCTGTCGCGCCTTTCCGGCAAATTATGAATAACAAAGGAAACACTTTTTTATATGTTGGATGATTGGCGGTCAAGAAGAATAACTTGCAAGGCTGGAGAAAGGGTGAGGAATGAATTTGCGGGCGCTTTGGGGAAACCTTGGAGCAAACAATTTGTGATCAAAATATATTTTTTTGGAAAAACAATAATCCATGATTGAAAAAAAAGCTTCCAAAAGGTGTCCCCGGACCACGACTTAAGAGAAAAAGAAAAAAGCGCAAAACCGCTCAGGCAGAGAAACTTCTGAGCTTCATTTTTACAAGGCGAAGCTCTCTTTGAGCCTCTTCATGATCCGGGTTGATGGAAAGGGCGGATTCGAAAAAGGATTTTGCTTGAGTAAACTGCTTATTGTCCTTTGCCAACTGGCCAAAAACAAATCTTATGTGTGAACAGTTTCTGTTCATTCTTATTCCGTGGTCCAGAAGAGACTTGGGGTTGACATATCTATCGCTGTCTTTTTTGTTCATTCTGAGAATTGCCAAAGCCATCATGGCGAAATATTTTGTCTTATGGTTGTCAAGAGCAATGGCGATTTCAAAACTATCCGCCGCGGCTGTATAATTCCTGGAGATCATGAGCCTTGATCCAACGTCAAAAAAATCCTCCGCCTTACTATCGCCGAAATTCGAGGAATATATTCCCAGAATAAGATTACGCCCGGTAAATTTATCGGACATTACCGGAGGAGTTTTCTCTTTGGCCTTTTTCTCCTCTTTCTCATTTTCCAGAAGGTAGATTCCTAAAACGGAAAGGAGAAAAACCAGTTCCAGGGTTCTTTTCGCGTCGGCTTTAGATTTCTCGATGATTTTTGAAACCGTATACCCCAGGTCCAACAGTTCAATGACAGTGGTGTCCTTATCGCTAAGAATCATCTCGCTTGTATTGTAATAGGCTTGTTTGCTCTTTACAAAGGTCCGATTTTCTTTGCCCCCAAAGAGCTCTTTTAGCAGTTTTTGCGTAAAATGGGTTGATATGCCCCTTAAGATGATATTTATCAGCGGTTCGGAAAGTAGAAAATCCGTATCCTGAACCATTATGCCTTCTGTGAATTTATAGGCGCCCGATTGCCACCCAAAGGGAGTGATTATCTTTTCGTAGGTCTGTTCCCGCAAAGCTTTAGAAAGCTGATTTCGTGTTATTACCCCCATCTCAACAAGAGCTTCACACTGAAGCAGCCCTTTTTCCTCCATCCCGTTTACCCATTGATCCAGGCGGTCATCATCGCCGGGGGTCATGGTCCGAAGTATGCGCAGAAGGGAATCTTCCTGGAGATAATTGGACTTAATGTCCACCGGATTGCCATTCTGGAAATATATTTTAATCTGCTTTCTATTGGATTTAACATCCAGGCAACCGGTGGATTTTCTTTTGTGAAACTGGTGTAAAACCTTGGCGTAGCTTATGTTATCAAAGGCGCCTTTGATTATTTTAGCGGGCTCAGCCGGTTTTTTTTCGCCACTCTCATGGTTCTCGGGTAAAGGCGCCTGGCCGATGTGCTCTTTGACGAGCTTTAGCAAAACCGGCAGGTCAAAGGGCTTTTTCAAAAAGGCGCCGGCACCGTAATTATGCTTGACATCCCTTTGCATCTTGAAGCTTTTTTCAATGCTGGACATTACAAAAACAGGCGCCTTTTCACCGTCCTTGTGCTCCCGAATTTTTTTTAACATGTCAGGGCCGTTAAGGACCGGCATAAGAATATCGGTGATTATAAGGTCCGGCAAAATTTTGACAAAGGTCTCATAC
>CAYSHR010000019.1:0-15921 GCA_964430795.1 uncultured bacterium | reverse complement strand
CAGCCACAGATTTTTTAGGAGCTTACCCCACTGACGCCAACCATATTTACAAATGGAAGCATTACGACCAGGTTGACCCTATTGAATTTTGCGAGGTGCAGGATTTTATAAAGAGCCTGTATGAAGGGCCTTCCAACGGCATGGACCCATATTATGCCACAAGACTTGATATCGACTTCTACGCGGCTGGGATTTTTGAAACCGGAGGAACCTGGAAAAGCGATTATTTCCTTTTGGATAATGGCGCCATGGACGTGCCGGTTTTTGCTCTTGGCTCAAGGCTTTTGTCGGAAAAATCCGACAGGCTCTATTTTTACAGGGATCAACTCCCGCCAGTCAGAGGGCAAAATCTGCCCAGAGATCAATTTGGTTTTGATATTTTGTGGAGAGACGATTGGGAACACCTCGACACAGCCTTTGCCATAGCCCAAACCAATGAGTTTTTTCATCTTGCCGTTGATTGGATGCTGGAATTCTCCCATGGCACCGTGGCCATTCCTATTGAATAAAAAACCGGACCGCTACTTGGCGCCCTCTATATAATCACCAGGAGTTAAATCCTTTCCAGACAAGCCCGGATAACCGGGTCCATATCTGTAGGCTCTGAAAACGGGGTTCGGGCTTACATCCGGAGGCACCTGCCCAAAGTCATCTCCCTGGGAAACAATGCCGAATTGAGACACGGGATTTAAGTACTTCCAGACTACCTGTTTGTCATAGGTCACTTCAAAGAATGTCCCGGAGGCGCCATCGCATATCAAGGTGTTGCCGTTTGCCAGCCTCTGAGCCCCTGAAATATTATGTGAGAAAAAGTCCTCGGGGGCAGAGGCGGTGTAGCTCCATGCCAGGGCGTCAGGTCCATAGGGTTGCCCAGTGACATAATCATACAGGTCGCTTCCATTTAAAGGGGGTGTTATCTCATCAACGGTTGAATACTCTCTTATGATTTTTTTACCATTATTGAAAACAAGGATATTTCCTTCTCCCGCAAGACCCGGTTCAATCCAGTTGGAGTCATGCTGGGCGAAAAATAATTGATCGCCGGTATTTCCCGCGCCATAAGTTTGAGGATTTCCCCACCTGTAGAGGAGATCGCCCCCCATGCCGCTATCGCCGCCCAAATGGCTTGCCGCCTCAGCGGTAGTGGTGCTGTGATCTATGATCCAGAGTTCATGGAAATTATGAACGCTAAGGACAATTTGATCCAGGTCTTGATTATAATCCACCGCGTTTATGTGGGTCCAGTCAGCGACTCCGGTGGGATAGTCCACAAAGTTGAGGTCCACCAGTTCAGGGTGATCCGCCACAACTCCAAAGTTATCCTTGGTATTGTCATAATCCTGCACGAGGTGGTCCCACAGATGCCACTCCCAAACTATGGTGCCGCCGCCTTTAGCGTCCGGTTCAACTTCAATTATGCTGTCCGGCCAAAGATTGCCATCTGCCAAAATTGAGGGATCTCGCCCCGCGGCTATAGCCTCGATAGCTGTTTTCTTCTCCCAGGCAACAAGTAAGACGTTGCCGTTTGGGAGCATTTCAACGTCATGGTGCTGGCAATAATCGCTGGTTGAATATTCGAATTCCCATACAACACTACCGTCCCATTCCAAAACTTCAAAACCCCCTCCCGAACCCCCCGCCGGGAAGGTCGAATTTCCAAGAGTTTCGGCTCTAAGCAGGGTGCCGTCCTCAAGAAGATAAACCGACAATCCGGGAGGATTATTACTTTGCCACGAATGGACCTCTCTACCGCAAATATCCAAAAGGTAAGTTGTTTTCGAAGCCATGGGAGCAAAGAGGGTATAACCCTCGTAGGCATCCGAATCTAATTCAAGAAGACCTACGGTCCAGTCGCTTCTATTTTCATCCGGGCATGAAAAGGGCGGTTCATCATCATCGTCGTTGTCATCATCGTCACCGCTGTCATCATCGTCGTCGTCGTCATTATCGTCATCGTCCGCGGGGTCGCCGTTGTCGTCGTCATCGTCATCACCGCAGGAAGCCGTCATCATGGAAAAAGCCAAAACAGCTATCAATAAAATGCCCAGAGTCAGATTAATTTTTTTCATAATTACTCCCGGTTTTTCTCCTCGATTAAAAATGAAAGAATGATTTTCTACCTTCTTCCCATCTTCCTTTCAGTTGGAGGATGGAGATTCTTCAATTTGTCCCGTTGCTCTTTTGTCAAAATTTTAAAGGCGTCCAGTTGCTTTGAAAGGTGAAGTTTGAAAATATCTCCACGCCCTTTGGCGATAATCTCCGCCTGATCAAAAACCATATTATCATCTGGAGTAATTTTTCTCATCTCTTTTTGCAGTAAAACAAAGGCATTTTCAATTTCAGCTCTTATTTCCAACTCCTTCTCTTCTAAAGAAATATCCAACTTCTCAAACTCCTTCACCTGCTCACGGGTAATTGAAAGAGCGTCTACTATCTCCGGGTTTTGCCAGAAATTCCTCATTGGTCTATCCGGAGGGCCATGATGCCCGCGCATATGTTTCCAAGGCGCCCCTTCTCCTTTTATATCCTCATTTACAGGTTCCTGAGCTATGGAAATACCGGCAGAGAGAAAAATAAAAACCGAAAACATTATGGCCAATCTCATTAAACTACACATCTTGTCTCCTTTGAAAGTTGTAATTACTAAAAATCCGCCGAAAAATTATAAGATGAACTTTATCGGCCTTGAAAAAGGATATTGATAATTCGTAAAGAGAATATGGCGTTATTGTAAAGGTTATGTAAAAAACCGCTTTTTAAATATGGAAATCTTGTGAGGCCTGATACACTCTTTCAAATCAAAAAACGGACTCACAGCCAATTCCGCGAGTCCGTAAAATGATTGGTGCCGGAGGTCGGAATCGAACCGACACGAGCGCAAGGCTCGCGGGATTTTGAGTCCCGTGCGTCTACCAGTTTCACCACTCCGGCAAACCGTAAAACTTACTATCAACAGTTTTTGCCTGTGTCAATGGAAATTCGCGCGCCCTTTTTTATCTTCTTTTGTGTTTCGCCTTTTAAAATAGATGTAATAGGCCCCAGATAAGGGTGGGAAAGGGTCCGGCCTTATCCCTCCAGGTCCTTGGCTGCTTTTTTAATAAGGGGCATAAGGGTAGGCAGCACAATGGGCTCGGCTGACACATAGCAGGCGTCGATTATTGGCATGGAGATTATGCCCAGGAGTATGTTGCCCTGTTCTTTAGAGATTCCATATTTCGGACCCAGCTTCTCAATTGTATCTTTCGCGTGGACAATATAACGATCTGTCGCCCACCCTACAAAAGGATCGAGAATTTCATAGCCCACCAAACCTAGAATCCGTTCTTGCCAAAGCTCTTTTGCTTTGATGGTTTTATCATCAGGAAGGTCATTTACAAACTTTTCGTAAGCTGTTTTGTCCGAGGCTAGTTTGGCTATTTTTTCCGCGAGACCAGGATCTTTAAGAGTTTTTAAGAGATTTTCTTTCTGATAACCAAAAACATTTTTGTATACGGTTTTCCAATATATGGAAACTGCGCCGGCCACCGCTTTTCGCTCTTTTTCATCAAGGTCATTCCATTTAGGCAACAGGCCCGCAAGTAGAGCTTGATAAATTCCGTCATAAAGGCCGATAAGAAGTTGAGCCTTTTGAGAAGGAGAACTTCCAAATCTGTCAACGGTTATTCCATCAGTAAAAATCTCCGTGAAAGAAGAGTCCTCAGGTGGAGTTTTTTTGAACTCAACCAACTCGAGGCTTCGCAGAACCTTGCCGTCTTTTTCATCGGTCATCTTTGTAAGGACGCCTGTTTTTCGCGAAATCCAATATTTATATTCTCCTCCGGTTGACGTTTTTTGGGAAACCACCCAATGCTCTTTTGTGTCAACAATGGCGTCGTGCCCGGCTTTTAAGATATTCAACCATGAAAAAGGTTCGGTTTCGGAACCGAAGCTTATGCCAATATTGAGGGCGCCCTTTTCAAGCTCAAGGGATAGCATGGGATTAATTTCCAGTTTGTCAGGGTTAGCCATGTTCAGCCAATCAAGACCCAGAAATCCCTTTTCAGCCTCAAGGCGAAGTTGTTTTACTTCATTAAAGGGCATAATAATCCCCGAATCCCCGGATTGAATTCGGATCTGTCCATCTTTGTGGCTGGCGAAAAAGTTCATGGCCGGCACCCGGACAAACAGCTTGTCAGGCTTTGAAAAGCCGATGTAAATTTCCGGCTTTATTTCAGATACCGAACTCTTGCCTCTATATACAGCGACAAAACCAGGCAGGGAATTGATCTTTTCCAACGCGGCTTTTACCGCCTCTTCTCCATCATTTTGGGCAAAGGCCACTGTCGCGAAAAGAATCAAAGTGATGCAAGCAATAATTTTAGCAAGGCTCCCGCCCATGGTCCTTCTCCAGTTTTGGTGTTGGATAAGCTTACCATATACGATAATAAAAAAGCGTGAAAATGTAATTTCCGAAAACAAAAAGATTACGCCGTAAAGGTAATTCTCTTTTTGATGAAGTGATAATAATGAGCTATCAGTCCCAAAGGCGTATATAAAACAAAAAGCTTTTTTTTCTTTCTGATAAAAGTAGACCTGACAGAAACGATTACCATGCCGATATAATAGAAGGAGGTTTTCGGCACAAAAGCAAGGCGGCTTTTTTTACCGAGAATCCACTTGGTTATTGGGTCGGGAATGACGTTTACCAGGGCGAGGATATTGGCTAGCCTAATAATATTTGGATTGGCTGCCTGGGGCGCCTCTGTTAAGAGATTTGCAGGTCGTCCGTTTTCCAGGTCATCGATATCTTTTTTAGTAAGAATGCCTTCTTTGAAAGCTGATTCAATAATCTTTGCTTTTGGAAAATATCTGAGCCAGTAGAGACCGATGTGGTCCACTTTGTATCGGCGATAAAAATTGATATGATCCATGATATGCTTTTCGGTCTGGCCTGGGATTCCGATTATGTTGTCAGCGGATACAAATATTCTGGTTTTGTCAAGAAGGGTAAGAGCCCGATCCAGATATCGGCTCTGTTTCACTCTGTCGGTTATTTCATCCAATTCTTTGTCCGGGGCGTTCTGAATGCCGATGTTAATTGCCGCGCACCCGCTTTTTTCCAGTAGATCACACCGCTCCTTGTCAAGACTATCAGGCGATGTCCAACAAAAATAGGGCATGCCAATGCGTTCCTTGTATTTCACGGCGAATTCCCTGAACCATTTCAGGTTTATTGTGATGCTCTCATTGTGGAAAAAGAAATGCTTCGCATTGAATTTTTCTCTGGCAATATCAAGCTCATCGAGAAAATAATCAACGCTCTGGTGCCGGGTGTATTTCCCAAGCCCCCTGTACATTTCCCTTGTTACCGAATGAAAGCAATATGTGCAATTATGGGGGCACCCTCTGGAGGCGATTGTGGAATATCCGCCTCTTAATTGCCGGCTCCAGACTGGAAAGAGAAGCTCTTTGTCCGGGTGGGGCAGAGAGTCAAGATTCTGAATCAGATGACGTAGAGGATTTTTAACGATCCTGCCTTTTGCTTTGTAGCCAAGATTTTTGATTTTCTCAAAGCCATACCCTTTTTCCATGGCAAAGGCCAACTCGTGGCTTGCCTCTTCCCCTTCGCCAACTATAACAAAGTCAATCTCCGGATTTTCAAGAACCTTCTCCGGTACTGAAGTTGGATGAATTCCACCCATCACAATGGGAATATGGAACCTGGATTTTATCGACTTTGCCCTTGACAGCGCCCACTGGAAAAGATCATAGACTACGGAAAAACAGATCAGCCCGGGCTTTTCCTTTTCGATCTCGCCAAGTAGAATCTCCGTATAATCGAGTTTTTCCGACAGAGAGGGAATGTTAAACAGGGCGTCATGGAACAAGTATGGATCATATAAGCAACTTACCTGATGCCCTTTGAATTTCAAATAGGCTGAAATGCATTCCGTGCCCTGGGTCGCGACTATGGGTTGTATAAAAAGTATGTTCATTTTTGTTTCAATGGAAAAAACCAGCGGATAATCAAACAGGCTCCAACTTATAGCACCATTGTTCTCTGTTGACAATTAACGGGTACGGTGGGCTCAAGTTTTCATTCGAAGGTCATTATTCCATGGCTATCGAGGATGTTTGCTTAGCAGCGGTCAAGTCAACTTCCTTTTTATTTGCCATGGGAAAATCAAGTATGTAAAGTATCGGTCATGAAAGATATCTTACTTATAAACCCTCCCCTTGACCCGAAGCAGCGCTATGGCGAGTTTTCTGATGTGGGTACTGAATTGCCCAACCTTGGCCTGGCCTACCTGGCTTCTTTTCTAAGAGAGAATGGAACAGGGGTGGAAATAATTGACGCTCCCGCAATGGGTTTTTCACCCAGTCAAATTGCTAGTGAAGCCAAATCCCACAAGCCGGTGATTGTAGGATTTACAGCGGCCACTGTGGCCATTAACAGCGCCGCGGCATGTGCTAAAGAAGTGAGAAAAGTATTTCCCGACGCCCTTATTGTAATAGGAGGCCCCCACGTTTCATCTTTACCTGAGGAAACTTTAGCCGCCTTTCCGATTTTTGACCTTGGTGTACTAGGTGAAGGGGAGAGGACTCTTCTTGAACTGGTTAGCGGGATTAAGGAAGGCAAGGATTATTGGGATATCCCAGGAGTTGCTTTTCTAAAAGAGGACGGAAAAGGGATAATTACAGAGCCTCGTCCACTGATAACTGATCTCGATTCTTTGCCTATGCCGGCCTGGGACCTGTTGCCTGATCTTGCCAAAACTTACAGACCAAGCCCTCAATCGACTTTCAGGTTGCCCTCCACAATACTTTTTACCACCAGGGGATGCCCTTTTAATTGCACTTTTTGCGATCGGTCGGTATTTGGCCGCAAGGTCAGAAGCCATTCGGCCAAGAGGGTTTTTGAGATGATGGAGCATCTTTATAAAAAATATCGCATTGTTCATTTTGCTTTTCATGACGAGAGCTTCATTTTTGACAAAGAGAGGCTTTTGGAATTTTGCCGGCTGTTAATCAGGTCAGGCTTGCCCCTTACCTGGGTATGCCAGGGGCGCGTGGATCAACCTGTATCGAAGAACACTCTTTTGCTCATGAAAAAAGCCGGGTGCCGGCAGTTACAGTTCGGCATTGAGACCGCTGATAATAACCTGCTGGGAATTTTGAAAAAAGGCATTACCATCGAGCAGGTTCGAAGGGCTCTTCTTATCACGAAAAGCGCGGGGATTTCCACAAAGGCATTTTTCATGATCGGCCTTTTTGGCGAGACTGAGGAGTCCATGAAAAAAACCGCTCAGTTTATTTTGGAGGCGCCTCTTGATGATATTATGATAAGTTTTTTCACACCCTTTCCAGGTTCGGCTGCCTACGAGCAGGTGGAAAAGTATGGAAAGCTTACAGGGAGTTTCGAGAATATGAGCGAGTATGAGGTGGTGTTCACGCCAAATGGCTTGACTTCCTTAAGGATCGCGGCGGCGCGAAAGGAAATTTATAGAAGATTCTATTTCAGACCGAGAATATTTTTTGGATACCTGGCCAGATTGAGATATTTGTCGGCGTGGAAAATACTTATAAAATCATTTTTCTCGACTCTTCGCGCGCTTCGGTAACGAATGATGGCGCCAATGTCATTCTTGGCTGTAAATTCGTGATAAATGGTGTAGTATGCGCTGAAATATCCCAAGATGCTTTTCGGAAAGTTGAATGAATAAGAAACTTAATCTCGAAACAAAAGTTGGTCTGTTCTTTGTTGTGGTAATTATTCTTATTGCCTGGATCAGCCTGAAGTTGGGTAATTACGACCTTGGCGAGAGGGGAGGATATACCCTTGAGGCGGTATTTATCAGTTCAGCCGGCCTTGATCCTGAATCCGTGGTGCTTATGGCCGGCATCAGGGTTGGGCGAATCGAATCCATCAGGCTTCATGATGGAAAAGCCCTGATTCTTATGCGAATCAAAGATGATATACAAGTGCCGGACGATTCATATATCAGTATACAATCAAAGGGATTTCTCGGCGCAAGGTTCCTTGAGATATACCCTGGGGAGAGTTCATCTGTTTTTACAGATGGCCAGCGCTTTGAGAACCTTAAGGGCAGCGGTGATCTGAATGCCGTAACCGGCGACATACAGGATATCGCGAAGGATATAAAAGAGATAACCGCCAACCTCAGAGAGATATTCGGCACTCCCGACGGCGAGGCCGGCATGGTGGAAATATTTGAGAACCTCCAGCGGATTTCCACAAGCCTGGGCGACGCAATGGAGGAAAATCAGCGTAATTTCGGAAAGCTTGTGGCCAACCTTGAACGCTTCACTTCCAACATGGCTTACCTTTCAGCAAAGAACAGGACTGACCTCGAGCGGGCAATGGCCGCCTTTCCGGCCATCGCTGAAAATATGAAGATCATTTCCCAAAACCTGGCTGTAATCCTTGAGAAAAACAGTGGAGATATCGGGCAGAGTTTCGAGCATCTGGCCGAAGCTACAGCGAAACTCGACAAGGCGATGCAATCTGTCCAGAGCATAGTAAGCAAAATTGACGAAGGAGAAGGCACAATTGGAAAGCTGGTCAATGATGATGAAACAGTGGACAATCTCAACGAAGCTGTTACCGGCATAAACGAGTTTTTAACAAGGGTTCAGCAGTTGCAGGCGGAAATAGCCTACAAAGCTGAATATGCTCCAATAGAGGGCAACGCCAAAAGTATTTTCAACCTTACCCTTAGACCTCGCAAAGACAAGTTTTACATGCTGGGCATTGTTGACAGCCCCTCCGGCAGAACCAGAACCACCGATACTGTTACGGAAACCGTTTCAAATCCAGGAGGAGTGGACGAAAAAACAACTGTTACAGAGGAGCATAAGGAAGTTACCAGCGATACGCTGAAGCTAAACGCCATGCTTGGGAAAAGATGGTATGACATTGTCTTTAGAGGGGGGCTTCTTGAAAGCTCAGCGGGGTTCGGCGTTGATTATTTACTTTGGGACGATCAGATAAATCTCTCCTTTGAGGCTTTCGATTTCGAGCCGGACAACAACCCGGTGCTAAAATCCTATCTCGATTTCACCCTTTTCAAGCACTTTGTCTTTACCGCGGGTTCCGAGGACTTTATCAATCTCCATAATGACCCAAGGTGGTTTTTTGGCGGTGGAATAAAAATCACAGATGATGATATTTCCATTCTCTTTTCAAAAGTCCCTATGCCCGATATGTAAAATGACTAAGCTCATGATAGAGATATCTTATACACGTGAAAATATAGACTCTATGTGAATAAATGCACCGGGGAAATTATGCTGACAATTAAATGGCTTGGAGTAGCGGGACTGGAATTTCAATATGACCAAAGAGTCCTCCTTGTTGATCCATACATCTCAAGACCAGGCAAACTTGCCACTCTTTTTAAGCCTCTGGTTCCAAATGAAGAAGAGATCGCGAAGTACCTGGATTCTGTAACAGGCGAGCTTAAAGGCATACTCATTGGGCATACCCATTCCGACCACGTTCTTGACCTTCCGGGCTTTATAAAGAAAACAGGCGTCATGTCCTATGGAACCCAAAGCCTTTTCAACCTTCTCTCAGCTTACAACCTTGAACAGAAAGCCATTGTTGTAAAGGGGGGCGGGACTTATGATGTCGGCCCATTTTCCGTATGCCCTATCGATTCTATTCATGGAAAGGCTCTATTTGGAAAGATACCCTTTCCCGGCAAAATCGAAAAAGGTCTTAAGCCGCCTCTTAGAGTCAATAAATACCGCCACGGAGGTCCTTTGGCCTGGAAAATAGAAGTGGGAGGCCGGGTTTACCTGCACCTGGGCAGCGCCGATTTTATTGAGGAAAATTTGAAAGATCAAAAGATTGACGTGCTTTTTGTCTGCTCGGCGGGCAGGCAATACACGGAAAATTTCACACCAAGACTTATGAGCCTTATTAAGCCTGATGTAATAATACCCTTCCATTTCGACGATTTTTCCGTTCCCATCAAAAAAGGCGATAAATTTCCTCATGTTCCCGGAGTTAACCTTGCCGGTTTTGTTGATGATTTGAAAAGTAGCGCGCCCTGGGCCGAAATTGTGGTTCCGACGCCTTTTACCGACCTGGAGTTGTAATGGGTGACTTTTCGCGCATCAATAAACAGTTTGGGCTGAGCGCGAAAATAATGCTGGTAACTATGGTTCTCTCAATTTTGCCCCTTATTCTCATCTGGTACCAAATGTATGTTCAATTACAGAATATGCAGGTCTACCTGGTAAAAGACGCCCACGAATTCGCCCTGGAATTTGAGAGAATTGAAAGCGATTCCGCTGACGAAAGGGCGGAGAAGTATGCCCGGGGAATGGAAAGAGAATTTGAGTATTCCGCCACCAAGCTGATAATGACTATGCTTACATTGGTTGTGGGAGTCAGCTTTTTTTTACTGATCGTCTCCAGATATTTCTCCCGCAAACTACTGCAACCCCTTGAGATATTGGAAAAAAACATCATGAACTGGGATGGCCAGACTGCCATCGAGGTATTTATTGAGGGCGATGACGAAATCGCGGACCTGGCAAGGCAGTTTTCCTTGATGACGGAAAAAGTGGCGAGATTTCGGGCCGAGGCAAGGGAGAAGCAGACTGCATTAGAAAAAGCGGACCGTGAATTGATGAAATTTACCATCACACTGGAAGACCGCATTGAACAGCGGACCAGAAGACTCAAGAAAGCCCTGGAAAAGTTGCGAACCCTGGACAAGGCAAAGGATGAGTTTCTTACCCTAATCACTCATGAGCTAAAGACCCCCCTGACCTCAATCAATGCCTGCGCCGAAGCTCTTTCTGGAAAAGTTCAGCTTCCAAAAGAAACCCGAAGTCAGTTTCTGGATATAATAGAGACCGAATCAACACGTCTGACCCGTCTTATCAATGAGGTTCTGGAATATTCCCGCATTTCCGCGGGCTTGCTGCCCATCCATTCTCAACCGACCAATCTGGTTTCATTAATTGAGAAAGTCATCATTATTCAAAAACCCGCTTTTGAAAAAAAAGGTATCGCGCTGGGATTTCTTCCCTTGGAAGTTATTGATCCTCGACTGAGAAATGTTAAACTCGATTCAGATAGAATAATCCAGGTGATTACAAACCTTCTTGACAATGCCAGGAAGTTTACGCCTGAAGGAGGGCGGACTACAGTCTCATTAGACATCCTTCATAAGTCCATCAAAGGGCGGGAAACCGACTTTGCCCAGGTAAGGGTTAGCGATACAGGCATCGGCATCGTTCCTTCAAAAAGGTACCTGGTGTTTGAGAGGTTTGCCCAGGCCGGCGATATGGAGCACCATTCAGAAGGATATGGATTGGGAATGCCAATTGCCAGAGGATTAATCAAAGGGCACAAGGGAAAGATATGGTTTACCAGTAAAGAGGGAAAAGGCACGGATTTCTATTTCACTCTCCCTCTGACGCCTCTCCAACAAGACCGGGAGCAGGATGAAAAAAAGAAGGTAGAGGGAGAAGCGTAACAAGTATATGAGCAACCTTGCTCCGATTATCCAACCAATCAAGTCTTGACTTTAGTTTAAGTCTTATTATTCTAAGATAGATCTGAAAGCATTGATGGAAGAGGAGCCTGATGGCGCCACGTTGTTATAGACATGAACAGAGGGATTCTCTGTATGAGTGTTCTTTTTGCGGCAAGGCGATTTGTGGCGATTGCATGCGGTTTATTGATGACGATGATGGAGGCGAGGTTGTATGCCCTGCTTGTACATCGGAAGCCCTTCTGGATGATACTACCAATGATTACGATGACGATGTTGTTGAATCGGCTTCCATTATGGAGGAAATCTCAAAGGTAAACAAGCTTGGGCTTTTCGATATTTTGAATCCTCTTTTGCTTATTTTTCTGGTGCTGGCTTTATGTGGCGGCTTTGCGGTTGAGCATTATCTTGGAAAGAGTCAAAATCAGGTTACAATAACCAGTCCGGCTGTCCAGAACGCGGGAAATCCTATTCTTGAACTCTCCATGTATCTTATCGCTATTTACAAATACGCCGAGGAGCATTCAGGTCGTTTTCCTCAAAAGCTGGGAGAGTTATATCCTGATTATGTAGACAAAGCCGACTCCAAAATTCTGGGTTCGTCAGACAAATACTCCTATGCCGCTGATGGAAAGGCGGGATTTGTTTTGAGTTGTTCCATTGCTGACAGGTTTGGTTTTTCGAAGATGTATGCCACCGGAGAAGGTATTATTACCATTGAGTAGTATGTTTTTTAGAAAAAATCATCGGGGCGCTACCCTGGTGGATTTTTTATTAATCATTATTATTATCGGCGCAGTACTGTTTATTCTTTTCAGGATTGATGATATTTACCAGGCGAGTTTCAGGCAGGAGTGCTGGAAAGGGCAGAGGATCCTCGATAAAACCCTTGGTGATTTTTTAATGAAAAATCATCTTGAAATCTATCAGATTTTCACAGCCTACACTCTTTATGAACCGGCAAGCCCCATTAAATACAAAATGGTGGTTATCCTAAACCCTCTTATTATGGATCCCTTTATTTTTGTGAGGGGAGAGGAGGCTAAAGAGAAGCTTGAAAAAGGTCCCAGCCAGTTGATTCTCGATTTATCCGACCTTCATTTTGAAGGACGAGCCCTTTGTCCAATGCGAGTTGAGAAACCCGACACCCCCGCAATTGATTACTGGTATCTTCCGACAGATGGCTGGAATTGCATGTATAACGGTTATCACAACTGAGTTATGTAAAATGAATCAAGTAGCCAAAGGGCGTGGGCCGATAAATAAACCCGGTACCGGGTCGATATTTGTTGGGACCAGCGGTTATTCATATAGGGATTGGGTAGGACATTTTTATCCCAAAGGCATGAAGCAAGATCAGTTTCTCTCCTATTACGCGGATCATTTTCCAGCGGTTGAGATAAATTACACCTATTACAAAATGCCCACAGAAAAAGTCCTTGGCGATATGGTGGAAAAGTCCGGGGGTAAAATTGAGTTTGTTCTGAAATTGCACCAGGAGATGACCCATTCCAGGAGCGCCGGGGAGAAGGAATTCAATCAATTCAGGAATGCTCTTGCCCCTTTGGTTCAGGCTGGTTCGTTAGGCCCATTGCTTGCCCAGTTTCCATACAGCTTTCATGCCACAGAGAAAAACGGGGATTATTTAAGAACTTTAAAGGATCATCTTTTTAATGAAAAGGTAGTTGTTGAGCTTAGAAATTCCAAATGGGTCAGGCAGAAAACATTTGACTTGTTAAAGGAGTTGGACTTTGGTTACTGCTGCGTGGATGAGCCGAAAATTAAAGGTCTTATGCCTGATTTGACCGTTGCCACCAGTAAAATCGGTTACGTGAGGTTTCACGGGCGAAACAGAGAAAAATGGTACAATCATCAACGCCCTGAAGAAAGATACGATTACAGGTATTGTAAAGAGGAACTCGAACCGTGGGCCGGAAAAATCAGAAAACTCGCGGCTCTGACAAATAAAGTTTACTGTTTTCACAACAATCACTACCAGTCAAAGTCAACTGAATCGGCCCAGTTGCTTATGAAGCTACTTCAATAGCTTTTTAAAAGCCAGGCGGTAATAATAAAATGAATGGCGATTCATTATTCCTTGACCGAGTATGGCTGTTTTGCTAAAGTAAGCCAGCCTGTGGGGAATAATGCAGGGCATATTCCCAGGGCGCCTATTATCAACCAAAGCGCATAAAGGGGATCTAAATGAGCACTCCGAAAGAAGTTTTTGCTGAGATGTCTTCCGCCTTTGAGGCGGATCCTGGAAAAGTCGAAGGCGTAAACGCGGTTTATCAATTTGTTCTTACCGGTGACAGCGGCGGCGAATGGTTCGCTGACACAACCGGCGACAAGCCTTCCATTGGTGAGGGAAAACACGATAACCCAAACGTGACCATTACCTGCTCTGATACTGATTTTGTTGATATCAAAACCGGTAAACTCAATGGCCAGATGGCCTTTATGACCGGCAAGCTGAAAATAGCCGGCGACATGGGTCTTGCCATGAAACTACAGAAAATCCTCGGTTAATACCCCTGGAAATATAATTGCCGATTTTACGCGAGGCGGTCTGATTCGGGTTGCCTCGCGTATTTTCTTTTTTTTCTTCAAATACATAGAATTCAAAACCACCTACTTATGGCGCCCGGCAAGTATCCTCAGGTTTGACCTGTCAGTAAATATCCAGTAATGTTTAATAAGCCAAGGCGCTATTAGGAGCAAAATTGGGAAATAAGTTACCTTCAGTCATTTCAATGGACATGCACCTCCACTCCAATTATTCCGACGCGGCGGAAAATACTATTGACCGTATTTCCCAAAGTTTTAATGAATGGGAAATGGGAGCTTGTGTCTGCGACCACAATGAGATAAGGGGTTCTATTGAGCTTTTTGAAAGGGGTCAAATTTGCACAATTCCCTCAATAGAGATTGGTTCAATGGAGAGGTTGGAGTTTTTACTCTACTTTTCCAATCCCAGGGATCTTGAGGAATATTATATAAGGCATGTGGAGCCTTTTAAGATACCCAGGTATTTTGCCAGGCTCGACCGAAGTTTTGAGATGCTTATTCCCGCGGCAAAGGAATATGGCGCGGCTGTTGGACTTCCCCATCCCTTTGCCCCGAGCTGGAAAAACATTAACTATGGAAAAAAGAGAAAGGCAAAGTTATTTGCCCAGAAATTTTTCGCTAATATCGATATGATAGAGATAATCAACGGGCACTTGCCCCAAAAGAGAAACAAGAAAGCTTTTTTGTTGGCGGAGATGCTGGAGAAAGCGCCTATTGCCGGGTCGGACAGCCATATGCCCGATACTTTGGGAAGCGCCTATTGCCAGTTCAACCGGTTGTTGAATTACCTGGATGTACTCCATGTGCTTACTCAAGGAATACAGGTTGGCATGAACCAGAAGTTCTCAATGAAATCCACGGCCAAAACAGGGCGCGATATGATAAAAACCCATCTTAAGCTCTTTATTTCTCCAAAGGACCAAAAGCGGTGGATGGTAAAATATGAAGCAACAGGATAAGTATCAAAAGAGAGGAAAAGAGGAGGAACCGGGAAAGGCGGAGTCTCAGGGCAAGAGTATGCCCAAAGAGAACTATGACCTGGCCAACGTCTCCTATTTCGGCTATACGGAAAAGCCTTTTTTTGAGAGAATGTCAAGGTGGCGGTTCGGCTTTTTTCATCCGGTATTGCTGATATTCAGGAGCCTTGGCGTCAGACCGAACCATTTGACGGGCACGGCTTTTTTCTCTCTTCTTATCGCCTTTCCTCTTCTATTCTGGCTCAAACTGCCCCAGTGGGCTTTTGTGGTTCTGGCCGCGAATATCATATTGGACGGACTTGACGGTCCTTTGGCAAAACTTGAAGGAGGGCACTCAAGTTCCGGCGCCTTCTGGGATATGGCCAATGACCTTACCACCATGGTTGTGGTGGTAATTACCGCCGCCCATTTCCAGTTCATGAATCCAACCGTTGCCTTTGTCTATGTGGCCTGCTACCTCTATCTCTCATTTTTCGGCATCGCGCTGAATGTTCTTAGAATACCTTACAGGTTTGTGACAAAGAGCAAATATCCGGTCTATATTTTTCTCTTAATAAGGCAGATGACAGGGCTTGATCTGACCACATGGTTCTGCCTTCTAATGATATCCATCATGGTGATCCATATTATTATTTCAGCCAGAAGAATGGCAATGAGCCTTGATAATGAGGATTAGTTATCTCAATTTATAAATGATTCCCTTGTCACCAACAGGTTCAAGAACCGGTAAAATATCTGTCTCGAACTGGACCTGATATTCATTTGTAAAATTATCAAGCCTCAAAATATATCGGATGTCATTTTTGATAATATATTTGGAAAGCCGGTTGTTTTTTATAGCGTCCAGAGCCTCAAAGTTTAAA
>CAYSHR010000018.1:0-16059 GCA_964430795.1 uncultured bacterium | reverse complement strand
CCTCACAGATTTCAATTACCGATGAAATCTGGACTACTCATGTTGCCAAAAACGTCAAACACGAGGGATTCAAGCAGGGCCTCACTATTGTCCCCGGAACAAGACTCTGGGTTGGCATGGCTGTGACAATGATGGTTATGCTCATGTACATTACCGCGCTGAATTTCCTCAATCCCCGAAAATACATGCACCTGATTCCTCTTCTTCTTTTAAGCAAATTCACTACCTCAGGCTTGGGTTTCTTCTATTTTTTCACAGCAAAAACTTATCCCTTCTTTTCCAATCTGGCTTTAGCCATAATTGATGTACCGATTTTCTTCCTTGTACTTTTTGTCTGGTTGCGGGCCAGGTCAGCCAAGGGGCGCCTTGACGATCCCATGGACTATGATGAGGAAGACTATGACGAGGAAGAGCCGGAATAGCTTTGTGAAAATAAGACCCCTCTCCATTGTTGGAAATGATGTAATGCTCTCCGGCGCCGCTTTTATTCCTGGTACGCCAAACAATAAAGTTATCATTTTTTGTCATGGTCTTCCTAAAGGGCTGCCCTGCCGTGATGATAACGATCCTGGATATCCTGGTCTGGCGCGTTTTTTCGCGGCCAAGGGTTTTTCCTGTGTAATTTTCAATTTTCGAGGAACAGGGGAATCCTCGGGCTCCCTTGAGGTTGCCAAATGGCCCGACGATCTTATTTCGGTCATGGATTTTCTTGACAAGGAAAAAGAGCTTTGCTCCGAGAAATATATGGTGGTTGGATTTTCCACCGGAGCCACAGCGGCGATTTTTGCCGGCTCGAAAGACATAAGAATAGGCCCATTGGTTTTATGCGCGGCGGTTGCGGATTTTTCAATTCTTGACATTGAAAAAAACAGGGAACTCTATTTCAGCCACTATAAAAAAACGGGCATGATAAAGCCGGACTATCCCTTTGGTCCAAAGGAGTGGGCTGATAACTTTAAACAGTTGGAGGGCAAAAAAGCCATGGCCGACCTCTTGGCAAAAAGGGTTATGATTCTCCACGGTCTTGATGATGATACCGTGCCGCCGGACCACGCCAACATCCTTTGCCAACTCTGTCCAATAAAACCGGCTCTTGTCATGTTCAAATCAAAAGGGCATCATTTAAGGCGTGACGAAAACGTCATAAGGATGATAAGGAAATATTTGTTAAGCTCGTGCTAAACTCTTTATTCCATTTATTACGGAGACTAAAATGATTGATGGAGTTGAAAAAAAATCACTGAAAGTCATACCTGATGAACGAGGGCGGCTTATGGAAATTCTCCGGAATGACGATGGCATGTTCAAAAAATTCGGCCAGGCTTATGTTACAAGCGCCTATCCGGGGGTTGTAAAAGCCTGGCATTTTCATAAAAAGCAGACCGACCATTTTTGCGTGGTCCACGGAATGATGAAAGTTGTTTTATATGACGCGCGAGAGGATTCCCCTACAAAGGGTGAAGTCAACGAGTTTTTTATGGGCGTTCAAAACCAGATTTTGCTCTCAATCCCGCCGGGAGTCTATCACGGCTTTAAGAACATAGGCGCCAATGAAGCCCTCTGTTTGAATCTGCCTACTGAAGTATATAACTATGAACAGCCCGATGAACACAGAACCCCGGCCCATGGTCATGTTCCCTATGATTGGGACCGAAAAGACGGCTGATCGGCGTCAAATAGCAAAAGGGCAAACAGCTCTTGTCCATGTGGTTTCAAAAACAAGGACGTGAAATATTTCACGTCCTTGTCATAGCGTGATACAGCCCGGGGAGGGAAATGGGTCGTCACGCTAAAAAAACTTTATTATTAAACATTTACACACTATAGGTTCCTTGGGCCGTATATGGTGTCAGCTTTTCTAATTGATCTCTTGTTTATCAATAGGGCGCCATGCTTCTCCTTCTGTCTCAATCTTTTTAAAAGCAATTTCTGGGTTTACGTCATTAACCCTCTGTTCAATATTGTCGAGGATTCCTTCCAGCAGTTCTTGCCCGCCTTGTAAAATAATGCCGGCTGTTTCCAGGGTTTTCTGAAAATACTCTGCCGCTTCGGTGGTTTTTCCCGCTTCAGTGAGGTTTTTATATTTCCGGAAGTAATTATTCATCTGTTTCTGCTGGGAGAGCAAAAGTTTTTTTGAGTTATTTTTAATAGTCATCAATGCATCCAATGTAAAAAAAATTAAAAAAAGAGAAAATTATGTTTCTCCTGTATGACCGCCAGTATAAAAAGAACATATCAAAGCAAGAGAAGGAAATCAAGGAAAAAGCAGAAGTTATCCAAGAATTAGAGAATGCAAAAGAGCGGTAATATCTGATTTTTTTTGCTGGAATTTACTAATTTTTATCAAAAGAAGAAGATGCATAGATACAGCTTTGATATTATTAATTTTTTCAAATAGAAAGAGAATAATTTATTTTCGGACTAATCCCTTCGGAATATCTCAAAGGAAAAAATAAAATAACAGGGAAGAAGGTAAGGTTTAGATCCTAAAAAATAAGGGGGAAAGAGTTTTTTAAGTAATCGTTCAGTTACAAGGGGGCTTTGGGGAAAAGGGGGGAGATGTACTTGTTACGTGTACCCGGATTTTCTATATGAGATCGGGGTACACGATCCCCATTTCCCTAATATTAATGACAAGGCCGGCCATTGTTGAGAAATGGGGTCATCTCCCCCCATCTCAAACCCTGCCACCTTGCTCCCTTGTCACTGAACGATTAGTTTTTTAAAATTATTTTTCTTGCATTCTTCTATTAAAGATGCTAAACAAGCGCAAATTCTGCTTTTTTTCTAAAGCGGTTGCCCTTTACAAGGCCCGCTTTTTTTATTTTAAGGCAGGAGGTATGGTTGGGTAACTGCTTGAATTAAAAGGGTATTTCTGTTGTCTGCAAAATCAGGACAAGTAGAAAGCTTGATTAGGGAGATTGGGAGCAAAATTTGTTTGGAAAATGGTCTTTTACTTTTTGATATTGAATTTCATTCAGGTGGTAACAAAAAGGATCTTTTACGGGTTTTTATTGACAGGTCCACAGGAGTCACAGTTGATGATTGCGTAAAGGTCAGCAGGGAATTATCCACTCAGTTGGACATTTCAGATCCAATTAAGGGCAAATACTCCCTGGAGGTAAGCACGCCGGGTTTGAATCGCAAGATAAGAAATCTTGATGACGCCCGGGAAAGTATTGGGAAGAAAGTAAGAGTAAGTAGCGTGCCCATTGACGGTAGAAAAAACTATCTGGGCTTGTTGGTGGATGTTAAAGACGACACCTTGATATTAGAGGATAACAACCATCGATTTTTGATCCCTTGGAACAAGGTCAGGAAAGCTAATATCGAATATCAATTCTGACCTGCTGGTCCGGTAAGACGGATAAGGAGTCAAAGATGTACTCAGATTTGAATCGAGTCATCGACACAGTGGTAAAAGAGCGGGGCGTTGCTCGGGAGGTAATTATTGAGGCTTTGGAAGCCGCGATGCTTACCGCCGCTCGCAAAAAACTTGGTCTAAACTTCGACATTGAAGCTCAGTTCAACAATGAACTGGGAGAGATCGAGTTGTTTCAATTCAGGGAAGTAGTGGAGGATGTGGAGGATCCGGCCAAGGAGATCTCCATTGAAGAGGCGAAAAAGCTCGACCCTGACAGCGAAATCGGCGACGACCTGGGCGAGAAGGTTGAGGCGAAAAACTTTGGAAGAATTTCGGCCCAGATGGCTAAGCAGGTTATTATCCAAAGAGTTCGCGACGCTGAAAAAGACCTTATATACAACGAATATAAGGATCGGAAAGGCGAAATCGTAAACGGTATTGTCCGGCGGTTTGAAAAGGGCAACATGATTGTTGATCTTGGGCGCGCTGAAGCGATTATGTATAATCGCGAGCAGATACCCAGAGAGTCATATAGCCCGGGGGATAGAGTAAGAGCCTACATCGGCGAAGTGGTCAAATCCTCCACTCAACCACAGATTGTACTGTCAAGGACAAGCCCTGATTTCCTCATTAAATTGTTTGAGATGGAAGTGCCGGAGATTTATGAAAGCATAGTGAAAATCGTATCCGCGGCCAGAGAGCCTGGAAGCAGGGCGAAAATCGCCGTGGTGTCAAATGATCCAAATGTCGATCCTGTTGGAGCTTGTGTTGGAATGAAGGGCAGCAGGGTTCAAAGCGTGGTAAATGAACTACGTGGCGAAAAAATAGATATTGTTCCATATTCGGAGAATCCCGCGAAATTTGTCTGCAACGCTTTGGCGCCGGCGGATATCACCAAGGTTATCATTGATGAGGAAAACCATTCAATGCAGATAATTGTCGGTGACGATCAACTAAGCCTCGCCATTGGTAAAAAGGGTCAAAATGTTCGTCTGGCCGTCCAGATATCAACATGGCGCCTGGATATTCACTCTGAGACAAAACTGAAGGAAATCGAAGATGGGGCCAGAAGAATCTTTATGAGAATACCTCAAATTCCGGAAGATTCCAGAGAGCTTATTATTAAGACCGGCTATACGACTCTTGAAGATCTGGCAGACACCGAAGTTGAAGACCTTGTTGATTTTCCAGGCATTGATGAACAGATCGCTGAAGAGATTATTGAAATCACTAATCACATCCTGGATACTGACGATTGGCCTCTGCCCCCTGTTGAGGAGCCTGACGAACCCCGGAAAGAGGTTTTTCAGGGCAAGGGCAAGGAACTCCACAGGTCCGAAGCCCTGGCAGCGGCTGAATCCCTTTTCGCTTCAAAAACCGATTCCCCGGAAGAGGAACAAGCTGATTTTTCAGAGGAGGAGGACCAGCCTGAAGTTGACCAGGACGTTGAGGTAAATGAGAAGGAAGAGGAAGGCGAGGAGATTGTAGAGGGCAAGGAAGCCCCGGAGATCAAAGAAGAGCCCGAAGAAAAAGCAGATGAAGAAGGCAAAGAAAGCCAATAGGACCGGCGTTTCGGTTTTACCGATTAGAACATGTATTTCATGTCGTTGTAAAACGGAGAAGAAGAAGCTGGCAAGATATATACTTGATAAAGAGGGTGTTCTGGTTTTTGACGCCGCTAAAAAGCTATCCGGCAGGGGAGCTTATATCTGTTTTGACATTAAGTGCCTCTCGAAAGCCTTAAAAAAAGGCTTTTCGCAAGGGCTTTTGGCGGCCAAATCAAAATAGTTGATAAGGACGCCTTATTTTACGAAATGACCGAGTTGAAAAAAACGGTCTGCTGAGTTGGTTTCTATTTTGGTGGAGTAAGCCTGATGGCAAAAATATCCGTAGTGGATGCCGCGAAAAAAGCAAAGCTGAATCCCGAGGAGTTTCTCCGTAAACTCAAGGAGTTTGGTATTTATGCTGAAGATACGCAAAGCACTTTTGATTCGAAAAAACTCCCTCAGGTTCTTTCTCTTTTAAAGCAGGAAGAGCATCCGATGGTGGATAAGGTGGCAAAGAGAATCAGTTCAGGCGTAGTGCGCCGTCGTCGCAAGCCAAAAAAGAAAGAAACGAAGGTCGAAATTCAAAAAGTCTCTATTCAGGATGATGAATCTTCCGCTTTGCCTGGGACTTTGGAACAGGAAGCAGATATTCAGGCAGTTGAGCCAGTGTCAAAAGAGATGGATTTGCCCTTAGAGGAATCCGGTGAAAAGGATATTGGGGCTCTAGGCCCAGAGGAAATAGATGGTGAAATATCCCAGGAACAGGAGACCTCTGTTTCAGCCGAAGAAGAAGTAAATGAAGCGGAAAGCCAAACAGTGATGGATGCCGACACCGATGTAGAGCCTGAATCAGGCGCCAAACTAAAATTGATTCAGGAGAATGTCCCTGTTCCTGATTCCGCTGAACCTTTAGACAAAAAAGGCAAAAAATCCAAAGGTCGTAAAAAAAGACCCCGAAAAGTTCCCATACGTGGAGTTACAAAGGAACCGGCCAGGATTGTCTCTCTGCCGGATCGTAAAATAGAGACATTAAAACCGGTGCTGGAGGAAGAGGTCGCCGAGAAAAAAGTAGCCGAACAACCCAAACCCGACAGGACCGGTGATCGTAGACCTAGAAAGGGTCGTCGGGTTGTTGAGATAGGGCGTCGTGGAAGCGGTAGAAGAAAGAAAAAGGCCGTTTTTGAAAAAGACCTGTCCCGCAGGCGAGGCAAAAAGAAAAAACGGGAGGCCAAGTCCACAGAGATTACCATCCCAAAGGCTATAAAACGCAAGATAAAAATTATGGAGCAGATTCAGGTTGGCGACATGGCTCACAGAATGGGCATCAAAGCCGGCGACCTGATGGGGAAACTTATCGGTCTTGGGGTAATGGCCACCATAAACCAGTATATTGACCTGGATACAGCGACTCTTCTGGCTGAGGAATATGGCTTTGAGATTGAAAACATTTCGGTTGATGAAGATGATATCTTCAAACTGGACGAGTCCGAAAGTGAGAAAAAATCCCAAACTCCCAGAGACCCCATTGTTACCATCATGGGGCACGTTGACCACGGAAAAACAACCTTGCTCGACACAATCCGCTCCGCCAGCGTGGCTTCAGGGGAAGCCGGCGGCATTACCCAGCATATAGGCGCTTATAAAGTTCAAATGGAAAAAGGGAGTGTTGTTTTTCTTGATACTCCCGGTCATGAAACATTTACAGCCATGCGGGCAAGAGGCGCTCAGGTTACTGACATTGTAATACTTATAGTAGCCGCTGATGATGGTGTAATGCCCCAGACCATTGAGGCGATAAATCACGCGAAAGACGCCAATGTTCCCATTATTGTGGCTATCAATAAAATCGACAAGCCCAATGCTGATATAGAACGAATCAGGCAGATGCTCACAGAGTATGAGCTTGTATCAGAGGAATGGGGCGGCGAGACAATGTTCTGTGAGATATCGGCAAAGAAGAACCAGGGTATCGAAAACCTTCTTGAGTCGGTTCTGCTCCAGGCTGAGATACTGGAACTTACAGCCGTTCAAGACGCCAGGGGCGCGGGCATCATTGTTGAGGCCCGGCTGGAAAAGGGCAGGGGTCCTGTGGCTACTGTTCTGGTAAAAGAAGGATCGTTAAAAGTCGGCGACCCTGTTGTCTCGGACAAGTTCTGGGGGCGTATTCGTTCCATGCTTGACGATAAGGGTCAAAAGATTGATGTTGCCGGACCAAGCACTCCCGTGGAAGTTGTGGGGTTGGCCGGAGTGCCTTTGGCAGGAGCGGGATTTAACGTTACAAAGGATGAGCGCCTCGCGAAACAGGTTGCGGAAATGAGAGGCAAGAAGGCCAAGGAGACTGACCTGAAAAGCGTCGCCAAGGTTTCTCTTGATGATCTCTATACGTCGATTCAGGAAGAGGGACTTAAGGAAATCAAGCTCATTGTAAAAGCCGACGTGCAGGGTTCCGTTGAGGCTATCAAAGACGCGGTTACCAAACTTTCCAACGATGAGGTAAAAGTAAAAGTGGTCCATTCAGGGGCCGGCGCTATTTCCGAATCCGATGTAAATTTCGCTATTGCCTCGGCAGCCATTGTTATCGGCTTCAGCGTAAGACCGGAGCCAAAAGCCAGAGTCCTTGCTGAACGGGAGAGGATTGACATCCGCCTTTACGAAGTAATATACGATCTGGTCAACGATGTCAGAGACGCGTTGTCCGGCATGCTCGAACCAACTTTCGAGGAGAGCGTTATTGGCCGGGTGGAAATACGGGATACCTTCCACATCAGTCGCATCGGCACCATCGCCGGCTGCTATGTGACCGAAGGCAAGGTCATCCGTAATACCAAAGCCAGGTTGATCCGTGACGGCGTGATTATTTACAACGGTAAAATCAGCACTCTCAAACGGTTTAAAGATGACGCCAAAGAAGTGCTTTCAGGATTTGAATGCGGTATTACCCTTGACAGCTTTAACGATGTCAAAATTGGAGATGTTATTGAGGGGTATGAACTGAAGATGATCGCCCCTCAGTTAAAACCCTAATAGCTTACGGAACATAATACTCCAAGCGATTTTCATGGGCACGATTTTTCGTGCCCTTTAAATTTTGATAAACCCTCTTGATTAATCAGGAGCCGGATCCAGACAGTGAGGCTTACAGGAGATAAACTTTGACAGTCGGGACTTTAAAATTGAGAATCTTCATTCCCGACGCCAGGTCTTTGAAGCAGAAGAGAGCTGTGGTGAAGAAGATTCTTGAAAGGTCCAAATCCAGGTTTAACATTTCCGTCGCCGAGGTAGGGGACAACGATATTCACACTGTGGCTACTCTTGGCTTTGTGACAGTGGGGAAGGATTCAAGAAGAGTAAACAGCCGGCTGGACAAACTACTCAATTTTATCGAGGGACTCTTTCTAGCTCAGATTTTGGATTCGAAAATTGAAATCACCCATTTTTAGAAGGGGATTTATATGAAAGAAAAAAACTCTCTACCTTATAAAAGAGCCCAAAGGGTAGGCGATGAAATCACCAAAGTCATATCCAGAACAATAATCGAGAATGTAGCCGATCCCAGGGTTCAAAGATGCACAATTACATCCGTTGAAGTTTCTGATGATCTGCGAAACGCGAAAATCTATTTTTCCATTCTGGAAAATAATGAGGGGATTCTGAAAGAATCGCGAGAATCTCTTGAGAAAGCAAAGGGCTATTTCAGAAAAATTATCGGTCGGGAACTCAAGCTCAGGTATACTCCTGAGATAAGATTTTATTTTGATGATTCGTTAAAAAGAGGGCGCGATATTTCCTCCATTATCGATAACGTGATTTTGGAGGATAAGAGCAAGAGAGAAAAATCCGGAGATGTTGATGTTAAAAATCAGAAAAGAGATAATTGATAAAATCAGAAGCCACGATAAGTTTTTGATTTGCGCTCATGAACGCCCTGATGGTGACGCTGTAGGCGCTTCTGTGGGGTTGGGGGCCGCGCTGACTGACATGGGCAAAAAGGTGGTTGTCTACAATGTGAGTGAGCCTTCAGAAAACGTTAGGTTTCTCCCGAACATAGAGACGATGACCAGGGAATTTCCGAGGATAACCCGGAATCACCTGATTATTGTTCTGGACGCGGGGGAGCTAAAAAGAATAGGTCCTGAATCACAAAAGATCAAAGATCATGGAAATATCATAAACATTGATCACCATCAGACAAATGATATGTTCGGCAGGCTGAATTATGTTAACGAAAAGGCTTCCAGCACAGGAGAACTGGTTTATAAAATCCTTGAGGATGGTGGTTTTCCTGTAAGCAGGGAGACGGCGATTAACCTTTTTACAGCCATATATACCGATACCATGGCTCTTTCCACTCCTTCGGCCAAGGCTGAGACATTTCGTATTTGCGGCGAGCTTGATAAAGTTGGAATTGACAAGGGCAACGCCGCGGTGGAGTATTATTTCCGCCAGACAGAAAGACGCCTGAGGCTATTGTCAAAAGCCCTTTCGACCTTGACTTTAAGTTTTGATGGCCGGGTGGCTTCTATTGTCCTTTATGAGAAAGATATGAAAGAAACCGGCGCCGGCCCTGGGGATGTTGAAGGATTTATCGATTTTCCAAGGAATATCCAAGGCGTTCTGGCAGCCGCTTTTTTCAGAGAGAATAACGGCAAGGTCAAAGGTTCTCTTCGCAGCGGAAAAGAGGTGGACGTAGCTGTTATCGCCAAGGAGATAGGTGGCGGTGGACATGCCAGAGCCGCGGGCTTTACCGCTTCGGGTGCCATGGAAGATGTGAAAAATATGGTTTTTAAAAAATTGGAAAAGGCGCTTTTTTTAAAATGACAAGCGGTGTTCTATTAATTGATAAACCCCAGGGACCCACAAGCCACCATGTTGTTAGAAAAGTAAAAAAGATATTTGGCGGTTTAAAAACAGGGCATACCGGAACCCTTGATCCCATGGCCACCGGCCTTCTGGTGGTGCTTCTTGGCCACGCTACAAAGTTATCCAATATTTTGCAGAGTGATGAAAAGGAATATGAGGGCGCCTGCCTTTGGGGCGCTTTTACCGATACCGGGGATAAGACGGGAAAGGTTATTGGCAAAACAGAAAAAGAATTGCCGTCAAAAGAGAGTATAATTGAAAGCATGGGCAAGTTCATTGGGCGACAGGAACAGATTCCGCCCATGTATTCGGCTAAAAAAGTGGATGGCCGCCCTTTGTATATGGAAGCCCGAAAAGGAAATGACGTTCCCCGTAAAGCATCAACTGTAACAATATTTTCCTTTGAATATTTTGGGGCAAGAGAAGATGGTTTTGATTTTAAGGTGAAGTGCGGAAAGGGTGTCTACATAAGAACTCTTATTGAGGACTTATGCAAAGACCTAAAAGGCGCGGGGCATCTTGGCGCATTGAGAAGAACGGTTATTGGTGAATATAATATTAATAAGGCGTATACTATTGATAAACTGGAAATGCTGGCCACCCAGGGGCAATTGGAAAACTCTATTGTTTCACTGGATAAAGTTTGCGAAAGATTTCCCCGAGTCATCATTGATGATTTGGCGGTTAAAAGATTAAGGGATGGGCGCCCTCCAAATCCGGAGGAGATAGAGCTTTTTGATCCCTTTGAAAGGGGCGATGTTCTTAGAATTGTAGACCCAAAGGACACTTTGCTGGCTCTTGTAAACTCTTTGATAGCAAGCCGGGATATAAGAAAAGAGACGATCGAGGGAAAGGCCTTTAAATTTACAACAAATCTTTCTGTTAAAAGGCCATAAAAAAAATGCGTATTGGCGCTTTTTTAGCTTGAACACTATTTATGTGGTGGTTAAAGTAGCGCCGTGTTAAAAAGAGATATAAAAGAAAAAGGTCTAGGAGGAAGACGATCGATGCCTACAACAAATGAAAAGAAGGCGGAATTAATAAACTCGTTCCGTCAGCACGACAATGACACAGGCTCGCCTGAAGTGCAGATCGCGTTGCTTACCGATCGCATTCAATATCTTACTGAACACTTCAAGACTCATAACAAGGATCACCATTCCAGAAGAGGTCTTCTAAAGATAGTAGGAAAAAGAAGAAGCCTTCTTAATTACCTGCGTAACAAGGATGTTGAGCGTTACAAGAAGATTATCACTGACCTTGGTATCCGAAAATAAACTTCTTAATTTTGCGCGGCATTTCCATTTTTTCGAAGGAACCCTTTAGCTGGTTGATGGCAACCTTGGTTATCTTTTGAATTGTGGGAATTTCCGGGCCCCTGTGAGGTACAGAAAATGGAACGAATCGAATTTGAATTTCATGGCAGCAAAATGGCTTTTGAAACCGGTAACTGGGCAAAACAGGCCCATGGCGCGGTAATTATCCATTCCGGTGAAACCATGGTGATGGCTACAGCAGTAAGGGCGGACCCAAGACGCCCTGGTCAGGATTTTATGCCCCTGGTTTGCGACTACCAGGAAAAAGCTTACGCCGCTGGAAAAATCCCGGGTGGTTTTTTCAAAAGAGAGGGTCGGCCCACCGAAAAGGAGACATTGACCAGCCGCCTTATTGACAGGCCGTTAAGACCCAATTTCGCGAAGGGCTATTTTGACGAAGTGCAGATAATCGCCAACGTGCTTTCAAAGGACGAAATAAACGAACCGGATGTCCATGGAATTACCGCCGCCTCAACCGCGCTGCATATTTCCAAGATACCTTTTCTGCAGCCATTGGCCGCGGTAAGAGTAGGCCGTCTAAATGGTGAGTTGATTATCAATCCGACTCATGAGCAGATGGAAGATGAGAACTTCGATTTGAATATCGTGGTGGCCGGATCCAGGGACGCCCTGCTCATGGTCGAAGGCGAGTGCAAATTCATTCCTGAAGATGTAATTGTAAAGGCTCTTTCCTATGCTCACAAGGAAATGCAACCCCTGATTGATATTCAGGATGAGCTCAGGAAAAGAGTGGGCGTAGAGAAGATGGAAGTCAAGCCTATTGAGATGCCTGAGGAGCTTGAAGGTCTGGTGGCTGATTTTTCTTCTGATCGCATCAAAGAAAATCTGGAAATTAATGACAAACAAGACCGTTACGCCGCTTTTGACAAGCTTAGAGAAGAGCTTCATGAGCATATAAACGGCGATAAATCTGAAGAAGACAAATACGATTCAAACATGGTTTACAACCTTTTTAACAAGGTGGAAAAACGGCTTCTTCGTTCCATGGTGTTAGACCAGGAGCGAAGGATTGGCGGCAGGTCATATACGGATGTTCGCCCGATTCATGTTGAGAATCATGTTTTGCCCCGCCCTCACGGCAGCGCTCTTTTCCAGAGAGGCGAGACCCAGGCACTGGTGGTTCTGACCCTTGGCACAAGCGCGGATGAGCAGAAAATCGAATCCCTTCTTTCTGAACAATGGAGAAGATTTATTCTTCATTATTACTTCCCGCCATTTTCCGTGGGTGAAGCAAGAATGCTCAGAGGACCGGGCAGAAGAGAAGTTGGACATGGAAATCTGGCCCGCAGATCACTGGAGCCGGTTCTTCCTTCCCAGGATGATTTCCCATACACCATGCGTATTGTCTCGGAAATTTTCGAGTCCAACGGAAGCTCATCCATGGCTTCTGTTTGCGGCGGGTCTCTAGCTTTAATGGACGCGGGCGTTAAAATTAAAGGGCAAGTAGCCGGCATTGCCATGGGTCTTATGCAGGAAGGCGACAAAGTCGCCATACTCACAGATATTCTTGGTGATGAAGATCACATGGGGGACATGGATTTTAAAGTCGCCGGCACAGCTAAGGGTGTTACCGCCATCCAGATGGATATAAAGATCGACGGTCTGTCGGAAGATCTATTGGAAAAAGCCCTTATGCAGGCAAAAGAAGGGCGCTTGCACATTCTGGGTGAAATGAATAAGGTTCTCGATAAACCAAAGGACGACCTTTCGCCCTACGCGCCGCGGATTATAACCATCCAGATTCCTGTCGAGAAAATTCGGGATGTTATTGGACCAGGCGGAAAAGTGATCCGTTCCATTGTTGAACAGACCGGCGTAAAAATGGACGTTGGCGACGATGGGAAGATTCTTATCGCTAGTTCTGATTCAGCGGCTTCAGATAAAGCCATTAAAATTGTCAAGGGACTTACCGCCGAACCTGAAGTTGGGAAATTCTACATGGGTAAAGTTGTGAAGATCATGGACTTTGGCGCTTTTGTGGAAATCCTTCCCGGCCAGGATGGGCTGGTTCACATCTCCCAACTCGCCAATTACCGGGTGAACCAGGTTGAAGACGAGGTAAAGGAAGGGGATGAAATCCTGGTTAAAGTCCTTGATATCGACCCCAGGACAAATAAAATCAGGCTTTCCAGAAAAGAAGCTCTGGATGTGAATCCCGAGGATGTTCTTTAACGCCGGCGCGCCACGCCACCTGTTCTCTTGGGTCCACGCCATTGCTCGGGGCACGGCATGCCGTGCCCTTATAGCTCGAAGCTAATTCGGGATTGAGAGACGATGTTGCTTTTCATCAGGGTCGTATCCGGGCACGACGTGCCGTGCCCCTACTATGACCAACCCAGCTAAGGGCGGGGTTCCCGGCGGATCCCCAACAAGCTAACAAAAAACCTTCAGGAAGCTTATGAAGCCTTCAACAAGGGTCCAGGTTACGCGATTGCCCCATGGCCAAAATATGGACCTGCCCAAATATGAAACCTCCGGGTCCGCCGGAATGGATTTAAGGGCGGCCATTGGCGCTCCGATAAAATTGGACCCCCGCCAAAAATCCTTAATCCCCACCGGCATCGCCATTGCCATTCCAAAAGGATATGAAGCCCAGATTCGCCCAAGAAGCGGGTTGGCTATTAAACACGGCATTACCTGCCTGAACTCTCCAGGCACAATTGACTCGGATTACAGGGGAGAGATCAAAATTATTCTCATTAATCATGGAGCCGAAAGCTTCTCCATCGAGCCAAAAGCCCGTATTGCCCAAATCATCTTCGCGCCTGTAACACAAATCGAATGGGAAAAGGTGGATCGCCTTGAAGAGACCGAAAGAGGCGCCGGAGGGTTTGGACATACCGGCGGATAACGACTCATGGGTTACAGGTTCTATTGTTTTTGCATTCTGTATATAGTACCCTCCATATAGTTCTTTTTTAACGTAACCCACTATATATTGCATTCATATAGAGAGCGTGGTAATATTCCGGCGCGTAAATTATCCAACAACTAAATGGGACTGTAAAATGAAGCTTGCAGTGGGTAGCGATCATGGCGGATTTCTTCTAAAAGATTCCATTATAAATTGGCTGAAAAGCTGGGGTCATGAAGTTGTGGATGTGGGCGCCAATTCCGCCCAGAGTTGCGACTATCCCCAGTTCGCGAAACTGGTGGCGGATTCTGTAGCTAAAGGGCAAACCGAACTGGGGTTGCTCATCTGCGGCACCGGCCTTGGCATGAGCATGGCCGCTAATAAAGTCTCCGGAATTCGGGCCGCCGCCTGCGCCAACGAGTATATGGCGAAAATGGCAAGAGCCCATAATGACTCAAATGTTCTTTGTATTGGTGAAAGAGTGGTAGGGCAGGGATTGGCCGCGGAGATGATTAAAGTTTTTCTGGATACTCCCTTTGAAGGGGACCGCCATGCCCGAAGAGTGGGTAAGATAAACGACCTGGATTAATCTGAAAGGAAATTATGTCTCGCCCTGACTGGAACCACTATTTTATGGAGTTCGCCAGGCTGGCAAGAAGCAGGTCAACTTGCCTGCGGCGGGGCGTGGGCGCGGTTATTGTCAAGGAGAAGAACGTTCTTGCCACCGGGTATAACGGAGCGCCAAAAGACCAGCCTCATTGCAGTGAAACCGGGTGCCTGCGAAAGCAATTAAATGTTCCATCAGGTCAAAAGCATGAACTTTGCAGGGGTTTGCACGCCGAGCAAAACGCCATTATCCAGGCTGCTTTTCACGGTACCTCCATTCGCGGCGGAACGATTTACTGCACCACCTTTCCATGCGCCATATGCGCCAAAATGCTTATTAACGCGGGAATAGAAAAAATTTATTATATAGAAGGTTATGGGGACGAACTGGCCGATGAAATGCTGGGCAAATCCTCAATCAAACTGATTCATATGGGAGAGGGAACCGAAAATGAAATGCCCTAAATGCCAAAGCCTGGAAAACAAAGTTATGGATTCTCGTTTTAGAAAAGAAGGCAATGTCATACGTCGCCGGAGAGAGTGCCTTGAGTGCGCACACAGGTTCACAACTTATGAGCGTATTGAGGAGAGCCTTCCCATGGTGATAAAAAAGGACGGTCGCAGGGAATCCTGGAAGCGAGATAAAATTCTGGCCGGCATTCAGAAAGCCTGCGAAAAAAGAGAGATTTCCGTTGAGACCATGGAAGGGGCGGTGGATGAGATTGGAAGCCATTTTGCCGGCTCAGGAGACAGGGAAGTTCACGCTGACGCAATTGGCCAGATGATTATGGAGAAGTTGCATGCCATGGACGATGTCGCCTATGTTCGATTCGCGTCGGTTTACAGGGAGTTCAAAGACGCGTCTCAGTTCATGGATGAGCTAAAGGAACTTCTTAAAAGCAAAAAGAAAAAGAAGAAGAAATAGCTTTCCATTATTTTGGAACCCGGTCATGTCCGACAAATCAAAAAAGTATGAAAAATGGATGAGTCGCGCCCTTGATCTGGCAAAAAAAGGTGAAGGCTTTACCTCGCCAAATCCCACCGTGGGAACGGTAATAATCAAGAATAACAGGGTTCTTGGCCAGGGATATCACAAGGCTGCCGGCCTGCCCCATGCTGAAATCGAAGCTCTGGCTGAGGCGAAAAAAAGAGGCGAAAATGTAAAAGGCGCCACCATGGTAGTTACTCTTGAGCCTTGCTGCCATTTTGGAAAAACACCTCCTTGCGCTAACACCATTATCAAAGCCGGCATTAAAAAAGTTGTTATTGGCGCCGTGGATCCCAACTGCCTTGTTTGCGGCGGCGGGATTATTGATCTTAGGAAAAAAGGGATCGAGATTATTACTGGAGTCCTTGAAAAAAGATGCGCCAAACTGAACGAGCCCTTTTTTCACATGATGAAAACCGGAAAGCCTCTTGTGGTAATTAAGGTCGCCTGCTCATTGGATGGAAAAAACGCTACCCATACAGGGCAATCACAAAGGATCAGCG
>CAYSHR010000017.1:0-16085 GCA_964430795.1 uncultured bacterium | reverse complement strand
TATCGGAGGCAAAAAAAGATATGGTATAATTTGGATGGGACTGGATGGTCCTTGCGCAAAGAAGGAGAGATAAGTATTGTGTCCCCGGAATACGGTGTCCCCAAGAAGGAGAGATAAGTATTGTGTCCCCGGAATACCTAAAGAAGGAGAGATAAGTATTGTGTCCCCGGAATACGTGTCCCCGGAATACGCCCCGGAATACGCTTCACGTCTGGTTTGGGCTTTGGCTAAATGAATGTATCAGTTTAACATCGCCCCGGCAAGGTTTTGGAAATCATGGAGATTACAAGTCGCTTTAACTCCTTGATTATAATGGTATAACCCTTGCATTAATTATCCGGCATGAATAACTCAGTTCCTGTTAACTCGTCAATCAGAGGGTCTTACAAAGTTGGCAAAGGCGGGCATCTGTTTGTTAGAACAGCCGCCGGATCAAAAGTCCCAAAGGATTTTTCCACCAGGCTTTCCAATGCGTTGTCAAAAGAAAAAACTCTTATTAAGCAGTCAGATAAGGTCTCAGGAGAGGTTCTGGCTCAATGGGCCAGGAATATTATGATGGCCGCCGACCTGAGAATGTTCTCGGTTATGACCTCCAATGGCGAAGGGGGTTTTCAGATAAAAACACCAAGCATGCCCTTTCCTTCGCCGGTATCACCGGAAATGAACCGTAAAGAGAGGGAATTGGGGGATGTGTCAAATTATCGTCATAAAGAGAAAAAGTTCGCCGGAATAATGGAGGACGCCTCAAAGACCTACAAGGTGCCGGTTTCACTTATCAGGGCGGTAATCTCCGCGGAAAGCGCCTTCAATCCCAAGGCGGTCTCTCCTGTAGGCGCTTGCGGGCTGATGCAACTGATGCCCGGGACCGCCAAGATGCTGGGAGTAAAGAATTCCTTTGATCCAAAAGAGAATATTTTTGGCGGGACAAAATATCTAAGAATGATGCTAAACAGATATAAAGGCGATGTCACCAAGAGCCTTGCCGCGTACAACTGGGGTCCGGGTCGGGTGGACAGGGGAATTACAAATATGCCCTCCGAAACCAGAAACTATATTAAAACCATTTCAAAAAGCCTTGGGTATCGATAGTATGAGGGTGAAGTTCTGCCCCATACACCGGCCAATAAGCCTGCCCGCGTTTCTGTTTCCCGGCTTAACGGTTTTCCATCCATGAAAAAGTGCCCTCGGGTTATTGCCGCCGGTGGCACACCGGTTTACTTTGTCGGCGGCGCGGCGGATCCCGGCCCACCCATCATTCCACCAAGCCCCGGGGGCATGGCGGCGGGTTCTTCGGCGGGCATCAACTTGTCGTTATATTTTATATCAGCGCCGGTTTTTAACTTTCCGACTGTATCTTCGTACACCTGCTGCTGATTTTTCCTGCTGAGCATTGTGATCAACTCTGCCTTGACATCATCAAATGATTTTGTTTCGCCCTCTTTGGCGCCGGTCTTTCTAAGAATGTGGTATCCATTATGAGACTTGACGCATTCCTTGTTTATTTCATTATCTTTGAGCTTAAAAGCCGCCTCTGAAATGGTTTTGGCCATCATTTTCGGGTCGAAAAAGCCCAGGTCGCCCCCTGTATCCTTGGCGCCGCCTTCGCTATGTTCTTTTACCAACTTGTCCCAGTCGCCATCGGTTTTAAGAGCGAGTTTCAGAATTTTTTCGCATTTGGCTCTCTGTGTCGTGTCATCGCTGCCGTCTTCTTTTACCTTAAACAGAATGTGGCTTGCCCTTACCTGGGCGCCTACAGCAAAAAGATTGGGGTTTTCATCATAAAACTTCTGAGCCTCGGCATCGTCAACTTTGCCGCTCTTTTCAATGACCTCCTGCATATATTCGGAATAGACAACCTGCTTGGTGATGTTAAATATCTTCTGTTTGACTTCATCACGGTCCATATATCCTTCTTTCAGAGCCAGTTGATATACAAGCTCGACGTTGACCAGATTTTCAATAAGGTTTTTCATGCCCCTGGCGCTGCGAGCCTGCATCTGAATCTGAGGAGGCAGGGAGCTTACCATCTGATCAACCTGCTCTTTGGAAATGGCAACCCCATTTACCCAGGCGATAACCTCGTCTTCCTTATATTCCTTTTGAACCGGACCGTTAAGAGGGTCAACCTTCCGGCAGTCGCAACCCATAGCCATAAGAGCGATAACCACCACAAGCCCAACGATAATAAATAGATATGGTTTCATTTTTCTTCCTTATCAGCAAGTTGATTGATAATTTCCAATACTGTGAGTCGGATACACTATCTCTATATGGAAAAGATGTCAAAGATTGTTTGTTCAACTGTTAAGCCAGAGGGATTATGTTACCCTTGGCGCCCGCGGGAAGCCATTTGTGGGCGTCGGGAATATGAAGCCCATCCATCCCGGGCATATCCATGACTTTAAAATTTTTTGGTTTTATTGATTACTTAATTTCCGAAAATTCCACTTTTCGTGTAAAATGCCCGCCATGTCTGTAATCAGCTTAAAAAATGTATTTAAAGACTACAAAATTTATTTCCAGCGAGGGCAGAAGTTCAAGGAATGGCTTACCTTTAACCGGCGTAAGTATCATGATGTCAACCACGCGCTTGAAGATATTTCTCTTGAGGTTCAAAAAGGCGAATGCGTCGGTATTATCGGTGATAACGGCTCTGGAAAAAGCACTATTTTAAAAATCCTGGCTGGAACCAGTTATGCCACGGAAGGGCAGGTGAGTATTGAAGGCAAGGTAAGCTATATCCTCGATGTTTCCACCGGTTTCAATCCCGATTTCACTGGTCGCGAAAATGTTTTTACAAAATGCGCCTTGCTTGGCATGACCCCTGATGAAATAAACGAGATGTATGACGCCATAGTTGATTTTTCCGGCCTTGCCGAGCGGATCGATCACCCTTTGAGAACTTACTCTACTGGAATGATTATGCGCATCGGTTTTTCCGTGGCTGTGCACGTTCCTTTTGAAATCCTTATTGTTGACGAAGTTCTTTCGGTGGGAGATTACCTTTTCCAGCGCAAGTGCGTCAACGCCATTAGAAGCATTATTGAAGCTGGAAAAACAGTGATAATAACAAGCCATTCCCTTTCAGAGGTTTCCTCTTTCTGTAATCGCCTTGTGCTTATTCAGGATGGGCGGATTATTATGGAAGGCGCCACAGACAAGGTTATCCAGGCATATATTGAGAACTGTGAGAAATGCTACTCAAGAATTGAGGCGCCCATTGTGGAAGATAAAGTTCTAGCGGTCTCAACCGAACGAGTTGGAAATGCCAGAATTCTAAAAGCCCGGTTAAAAGACCAAACAGGAAAAGTGATAGATACAATAGATACAGGGCAAACCCTTAGAGTGCATATTATTTTTCTTATCGAAGAGCCAATTGACAATCCCTGCATCAGAGTTCAGTTTCTCAGAAACGACGGACTTTTGGCTATGGGAACCAACAGCTACAGGCATGATGTGAATTATGGGACCATGCAAGGGCATTATGAAGTCTGGGTTGACTTTGACAACCTCCAGCTTCTTGAGGGAGAGTATTATGTTAATATAGGCATCTGGCCTGACGAATGGAAATCATACTCGGCAAAAACGCCGCTGGATGTTCATGAGTACAAACATGTAATTAAAGTCGAATCAAAAAGAATTGATGGTGGAGGTCTGGCAAAAGCCAACAGTGACTTCAAATTGAAAAAGCTACCGGAGATAACATGAGCGGTCTTGCTGCTGAGTTATTGGCAAAAATAAAAAAACAGAACAGAAAACTCAACGAGGCTGAAAGGGAATTAAAAAGAACCAGGCTCAAAAGCTACCCGCCCTCCATTCAAATCGAACCAACAAACAGGTGCAACCTCCAGTGCCTGACTTGCGCGCGGACCTTTTATAACGCGAAAGAGAATGAGCCCGGAGACTTTCCCCTGGAACTCTCAGGTAAACTCGACGTGGCCATGGCATTTGCCGAATCAGTTCTTTTCGGCGGATATGGCGAGCCTCTTATGGGCGAAAACTTTACTGATCTTTTAGGAATGGCCAAGGATTATAATTGCCGGGTTGACGTTATCACCAACGGATCTCTTATCGAACCGGACATTGCTCAGTATATATGCGGGATGGGAACTGATAGAATCATCCTCTCAGTTGACGCCGCGTCCGATATCGGAATGCTCAGCACAAGAGGCATTTCTCTGACTAATATTCTTGAAAAAATCGAGCTTTTAAAGGAAGTAGGGGGAATTAATACCCCGAGGCTGGCTTTCAACTTTACTCTCAACCTTGGCAACCTGGACCACCTAAAGCCACTTGTTTCCCTCGCCGCCACTCAACAGGTTTCCGAGGTTTTTGTTTCTCACCAGAAAATTTACACTCTTGACCAGGAGGCGGATTCGGTTTTTCACCATAAGTTTCATGTTCAGAGAGTTTTTGACGAGGTCCATGCCCTGTCAATGGAAAAAGGAGTACATCTTGTTCTGCCGCCTCTTTCCGGCCAGGAAGATTGCCACCAGCCATTGGAACTTGTTATGATCGCTTACGATGGTAGAGTTCAGGGTTGTTGCTCCGCCCTGTTTAAAGGCGGCGCCCCCAAGCTCGAAATAGGCAACCTTTTTGAAGATGATATTTTTAACCTATGGAATCATCCTCTTATGCGGGAGGCCAGAGCCGCCATATATAAAACAGGTAAATGGCCCCTTTGCTGCAGCGACTGCGCGTTTAGAGTATATGAACTCGATTCTCACATACGCCTTGTGGAAAATGTGGAAAATAATGAATGAGCCGCTGCTATACTTTGACAGTGAAAAAGTCCATGACCATTTCACTCAAATTGGAAATTTCAAGTCCACCTTATCGGCCATCAAGAACCGAAAGGCAAATCAGAAGGTAAAAGTCGCCGTAACCCAGATGACCTTTTCCCGCCTTCCGGAAATTATCCCTTTTGCCTTGGCCTATGCAAAATCCCCTTCACCCACTATTCCCGAATTTGATGTGGCCGGAGCAAAAAAACTCTTTCCCGATTTTACCGATTATCTGAAACAGATAAATATGCTCCTTGCCGATTCCCCGGTTTCTCTTGCTGAAACCGATCCCGATTTAGTGGAGATTCTCCAGGGATTTGACAAGAAGGCGACACCTGGCACAAGGCCCAATCTTCTCCGGCTTCTTGGCGCTCTGGCCGATGATGTTTTTCTGGGTCCTCACACATTTCATCTGGATATATCGAACAGGTGCAACACCAATTGCGTTTTCTGCGGACTTCATTCTCCAATGTTGTTGGCGCCAAAAAAGAAAATCAGGGGAAGGCGTTTTACGGAAAACTGGAAAGGGCGGATTCTCGATAAGGAGATTTTTACAAGGCTGGTGGACGACCTTAATGAAATTGGGTGCAAAGAGGATATCCTCTTTTCCGGCGAAGGGGAGCCTCTTACTCATCCTGACGCCATGGATATGATCAGTTATGTGAAATCAAAGGATATGTCTCTTACCCTTTTTACAAACGGCTTGAAAGTCGACGATCCCATGTCCAGCCTTTTTGTCAATTCCGGTCTGGACATTCTCTACTGGTCTCTTTCGGCTGCCACTCCAAAAACCTTTTCCACTCTTCAACCCGTAAGAAAACCTGAAGATCATGGGAAGATGATAGAACAGATGAAAAGGCTGGTTGAGAAAAAAAGAAAGAAAGACAATCGTCCTTTTATAATTCTGGCCCACGTCATTAATAATCAGAATTATCATGAATGCGAAAAAGCCATGGGCATAGCCAGGTATGTGGGTGTGGATTCGGTGAGGTTCCAGGTTATGCACTCCTGCTCATCCACTGAATCGCTGCTGATTAACAAGGAGCAGTTTAAGATCGCTTCACAGCAGGTGGAAAGGGCGAGATTGGAAGGGGAAAAAGCCCGAATCGAGATGGTGGCCAATATCGACTTTCAACTTGAAGCGGCGGCAAAAACTTATGAGTTGCCTGAGACGGTGCTGCCTTGCCATTGGTCCCATGATCTCTATAATAAAACAGGCTGTCTGGCCGGCTGGTTCTTCTCCAGGTCCTTTACTGACGGGAGAATCAGTTTCTGTTGCCATGACAAGATTGTCGGGAATCTATACCGGGCTTCATACAAGGATATCTGGCGGTCAAAAAAATATGGGGATATCAGGCGTAGGGCAAAAGCCTTTGATATGAATCATAACATCCAACTTTCAGACGAGAGTTGCGGCGGAATGCTCCTTGACAAGGACTGCGATTATTGCGGCAATTATGAGTTTATCAACAAAGCTCTGAATGACCTTTCCGATTTAGGTTGGGACAAATTCCTGCGAAGGTCGGGTTAACCCTATTATCCGCAACAACCGGAATCGTCCTTATCGTCCCCGGGCTCAAGGTCGCCTCCGGCATCATCGTCATCGCCAATAAAATCGTCATCGTCATCATCATCGTCATCATCATCGTCGTTATCATCGTCGTTATCATCGTCGTCGTCGTCATCGTCGTCGTCGTCATCGTCGTCGTCGTCATCGTCGTCGGCGGCTTCTCCCCATCCCCAAAGCCGGATGTGGTCAATTGCCCAATGCCATTCATATTCGGCGTCGTAGTAGTGGAATCGCATCTGCAAAGTGGTAAAAGAATATCCGCTAAGGTCAAAAGAGAAGGCGCCCTCGTCACTATCGGAAAAATCGGCGATGTTCGTCCAGGCGCCGCCATCAAACTTCACATCCACTTCAGCGGATTCAAAATAGCCGAAAGAAAGATAATGATTGAAGGTAAGATAAATATCCCTGTAACCGGCCACATTGATAACCTGGCTGATAAGTTCCTCGTCCATATTAACTCCGGGACCCGCGTGATCGGAATCGACAACAATAAAATTGCCGTCCAATACTGAAGAGGATATGCCACCGGGGTTCAGATCGTTCCATGTATGGTTATCGTTTAGCCCATCGATGATGGTCCAGTCGTGATCCCAGTTTCCTGTAGTTCCCCATGTCTCCTCCCAAATTTTGCTTGGCCCGGTAGGAGTAACCGCCAGCTCAACTGTATTATCTTCTTCGTTAAAAAGGGCGTCCCGGGCTCTTACCACGAAATAATATGTCTGGTCGTTGACAAGCCCTGTAATGGTGTAATCCAGGTTCTTTGTGCTTGCTGTTGGGACAGAAAAATTCTGTTGTCCCGAATTTTGCGCGGCATAAATGTTATATGTGATAGGGGAATTTGTATCGGTTCCGGCAGCCCAGGAAAGCTCGACTTCCTGGTCGCCCTCAAGGCCGGTGGCTACGCCGGCAAAATTCGGACCCTGGAGGTCCGCCAGAGCTGTCGCGATCTTGTCCGCCGGTCCTGAACCTGTATCTTCATCATGATAACGCACGGTAATTGTATCGCCATGAGAAACCTGAAGCTTTCCGTCGCCGGCTACGGGGGAGGCTGATTTCTCAGTGATAATCGCGCCCGCGAAAGCGCCGGTATCCACTCCCAATTCGACAAGGGTGATCTCTTCCTCTGTGGTTTCGGTATCTGAGCCGGCGTAAACGATCTGGTTCAGGCCGCCAACAAGGTCCGCGTCCGAAACTGTGATCTCAACGTCAAAATCGTCACCGTAATAATCTCGGTTTATAAGAATGATGCCGTCTGAAGAGGAGGCTGTGGCCACGATGTTTTCTTCGTAGGGCGCCTTGTTATGGCCGGTACATGTTAGAGAATATGTTCCACCAACGGATATGGGGTTTTCGAACTCGAGATGAGCAAGGCCGGCGCCGTCGGTATAGGCCGCGGCGTATAAAGTCCCGCTGCTTGCTAAAGCGCAAAGAACACCCTCCTGCCCGGCAATGGTTACATCATAATAGAGAGCGCCGAAATAGAGGATTCCAATATGAGAGGGCGTCATGGTTTCAGGGGGCGCGGTCCAGATATCAATAGAGGCGTCACCCTGCAGATTGTACATTTCGAAATAGCGCAAAACATCAGAGCCGGCGCCGCCGCCGCCATAATGGGTAAAAAGTTCCAGCATTCCATAAATCGTAAAGGCGCCAATAGTAGTGTGATCCAGGGTCCACCAGCCGTCAAAGTACCTTTTTTGAAGAATGTCATCCTCATCCCAGAAACTGTTTACTGATGATCCCCAGTTGGTTACGGCGCCGTTTTCGGTCCTGATCCAGGTTTCCATAAAGCATTCATCATTCTCGAATTGCCCGGTTACGCACGCGTGGCTGGCCACAAAAGGAAAGACATCGTTGGTAAGGCTTTCCACCTCAGCCGTCGAGACCGGCGGGCCATCGGCCCATCCTGTAACAGAGCCATGCCCTGAATAGATAACCATGGAAACACCTTCGTTAATGTCGTCAATGGCTTCCTGGGTAGTGGCGTTATATGTCACGGTATATCTTTTCCTGGCGTCATATCCATCAGGGTCAAGGTAGGTGTCGATACAGTAGTCGTGGGTGCCTTCGGAGATGTCATAGTTGTCGGTGCTTGCCAGGAATGTGGCGGTTTTAATCCAGTCATCGGTCCCTGCCCAGCCCATAAGCTCGAATTCAAGTATTTTCGTAAGGGCGTTATTGAGGTCGCCGTTATTTGCCACGCTGATTCTCGATATAAATAGATCTGGAAAATAGTCAACGCCGTCTATGGCCGCGTAATAGAGGTCTGAGGTGGGGGTTGACGAACCCAGACCGGAAAAAGCCTCGATGTCCGCTACATCTCCGATGAGCATTACATAAGAGGGCGGGTAATCCCAGTTTTCATATGCGTCTAAAATATATGCCCTGACATCAGTGGTGGTGATCCCTGTAACGCCGGTATCAACCAAAACGGTTCGGAAGCCCTTTCTTGTTTTCCAGTCAACAAATTCATCAAGAAGAGCATTGCCGCTATAAGCCGGGGGAGTAATGATCAGGTAGCTTGAGCCGGCGTCAACAGGGGGTACGGATTGGGTTTTTCCCGATGCCGGCGGGTTTAAGGTAATGTTGGCAAGGATTCTATCAAAAGCCAAATCGGCGTAAACCTCATGGGTGATCATATTGGCTGGAGACGCCTTTGCGTCAAATGTAATCTCCACTCTCATTCGGGTTGTTACTTCAAGGCGGGCAAGCACCGGGTTATACCTGAAGGGCACAACCGTTACAGGTAAAATCCGCGCGCCCCTTATAATCGCCGTATCAGAAACCAGTATCCCCCCCGGGCCAAAAAAGCCATCGGTTTCATATATATCCTCATTGTAGGCAAAGGGAGGATTTGAGTCACACTCACACTTGGGCACGGGCCATTGAACCGGGATGATGTCATCAAAATAGCCGTGATCGGTTAAGTCAATTGCTCTGGTTTCCCTTGAAATTATTCTCGTTGTAACATTTCCAATGACCGGAACCCTGATAAAGGTGCTATATGATGGGAGAAGGGGCTGCCCCGGACTTCCAAAATTTCCACTGCCGGGCAGACGGATTTTTACAAAACGGTCGTATTGATTTTTGGCTGGGTCAAGATAGATCCTGGGCACTTCAATATCGAAAACAACCCCTGATTCCCTTTGGCTGACAAGGGAAATTCCAGGCAAGGATAAAATTGAGTTTTTCGAAAACTCTACAACTGTCGCCCCACAAATATTTGGAATAACAATAAAAGCAAAAACAACAATAATTTTAAATAACCGACTCATTTTCAGTTTCCTTCCCCGTATCAGGCAAACCCGCGAATTTTTAATAACATCAATTTTTAGAAATCATACCATTTTTCGCTAATTACTTGAAGCATTCGTTTTTCTCATTTTTGATTTGGACGTAGGATAAACTCACAAAAACCGGTGGGGGTATTTCTTATTTTTCAGGGAAATCGTAAAATTCAACAAATTCACGCCTCTAAAAACGCACCTCCACAGAGCCCGACAGAAGGTGCAGCAGGCCCCTGCTTTGGTAATTGTAACCATCGGAGGATTCAGCTTCTCGCGGAACAAAATAGTGAAGCTGATACGTAAGGTCAAAAATAAAATCCACGGCAAGAAGCTCATCGTTGTCAAGAGTATATCCACCGCCCAGAGAAAAAACGTGGGTGTCGTTATCGAGGATAACCTTCCCTTTGATCACATCCCCGGTTTCAGGAAAACGGGTGCCGATGGTTCTAAAGGGGGTCTGTTCATATCGATACCCGGACCTAAGGGCGAGAACCTCGACGGGATATGTTTCGATCCCAACCCTTGGAGTATAAATATCCACAGTGTCGAACCTGGCAAGGGAGCCTACAAAGTGAGACTTGGCCGCGAGCTTGTCATACTCGCCCCAGTTTTGGTATGTAAAATCAGCAAGGGTTTTTACAGAAGGATGAATATTCCATTTGAGGCCCAGGGCGATCTGGTTTGGAACGAAGGTGTCAAAGAAGTTCATGGGGATATGCATGGTAGGCAGGGCGACCTCGGCAATAGAAGGGGCGGCGTCCACCTTTATTGACTCAAAAGTTCCCATGGTCTGATCCCTGTAAGTAACGCCCACGCCCCATTTTTCACCATGAAAATATATTCCGCCAAGCAGATGGGGTTTAAAGGCGCCTCTCATTCTTGTGCCTTCATTATCAGTGCCGCCGGTGACATCAGCCCTGGTGGTGACAATCCCATCGCCTTTAAATCCTCCATGAAACCCGAGACCTATTGACATCCAGGGGGTGACTCCGACCCCTATGGCGCCTTGCATGGTGAAGTTGGCCATGCCGTATCTGTAGAATTCCCCTTTGTAGGTTCGCATATCGTCAAAAACCATCATGGTGGAAAAGTTGTCATCCATGGCCAGGGAGAGACCGAATCCTATTGGCGGCACGGGGAGGTTTTCCGAAAATAGTTTCCTGATGTTCGCCCTGACGTTTATAAGGACGATGGTATTTTTTGTGTCCTCTTCCACAGTCTGCCCGTCAACCCACCCACCGGACATGTCGGGCATAGTGTAAATGTAACCAAGGCCAAGACCGTGAGAGTCCCCTTTCGCAAGGCCGGCAGGATTGAAATAACAGATGGATAGGTCCTGATCATCAGCGGTAAGGGCGTTTCCCAGAGCAATTCCCCGGGCCGAAAGGCCGTATGTGTTGGGGGGATAAATCAGCGAGGCGTAAACGCTGCCCACGCAGACAAAAACCCTGAAGGACGCCACAAGAAAAGCGAGGAATATGATTCTTCTTAGATTTTTCATAAATTTCGGACACCTGTTATAATTGGGCACTGATATTATTCTCATGATGGTTATTGGGCAAGAGTTTTTTATGAGGTTGGGGATTTGCCGGTGCGCGACCAAGGTTTGGGGCGCCGCGAATCATTGGCGCCGCCAGGATTCTGAATTAGTTGATTCGATTATTGCCCTGGTGTAGGATAAATGAAATTATTGATCGACTCAGATATTTAAATCGAGGCTTGATAAAACCTGTTATCCATTAAGAAAGCCGGGTTAACAATGCCAAAAACGCTGAAAATAGATAGTAACTTTAATAGTTCCAATGAAATAGTTGTCTATCCGGGTGATTGTTTAAAGCTGCTAAAATCAATTCCTGATGAGTCAATTCAGCTAGTTGTGACGTCGCCTCCCTATAATATCGGCAAGGAATATGAGAAAAAACTGACGTTGGAAAGTTACTTTGAACAACAAAAAAAAGTTATTGAAGAATGCGTCCGCGTTCTTTTGCCTGGCGGAAGCATTTGTTGGCAGGTGGGAAATTTTGTTGATAACGGCGCCATCATTCCACTTGATTATATTCTCTATCCGATATTCTCAAAACCGGGCTTGAAGATGCGAAACAGAATAATCTGGCACTTCGGGCATGGGCTCCATTGCCAAAAGCGCTTTTCAGGAAGGTATGAAACTATTCTCTGGTTTACAAAAACCGATAATTACGTTTTTAATCTGGACCCGGTTCGGGTTCCACAGAAATATCCTGGTAAAAAACACTTTAAAGGACCCAATGCCGGCAAATACTCATGCAATCCAAAGGGGAAAAATCCATCTGACATCTGGATTATTCCTAACGTAAAAAGTAATCATATAGAAAAAACAGAACATCCGTGTCAGTTTCCCGTTGAACTGGTTGAACGATTGGTTCTTTCCATGACAAATGAGGGGGATTGGGTGCTTGATCCTTTTTTGGGCGTTGGAACTTCAATAATCGCTTCAATACGACACAATAGAAAAGGAGCGGGAGCCGAAACAGAAAAAAAATATATTGATATCGCGAAAAGTAGAATCAAGAAAGAGATGGCGGGCAAGCTGCGCACCAGACCAATGTTCAAGCCGGTATATGATCCAAAAATCGCCGGAAATAAACTCACCCAAAAGCCATGGAAAAAAGATATAAGCCAGGAAAAACTTCCTTTTTTTTGCCGGCAAAATGAAGGGGAAAAAACCTAATGAAAGTCTGTGAAATCTATTCTCATCTTAATGGGCTTGAATTTCTCATGGTTCGAAAAAAAGGACTTTTAGATGAGATAAAAAAAGTAATCTCAAAGGTCGACGCCAAAAAATGCAAAACAAAGATATCCAAAGAAAAACGTTCCAAAGGAAAAACCCTTTATAGCCCAATAAGCATGAATAAGGAGTTTCACAAGCTTCTTGGAGCAAAAAAGTGGAAGGAAAGCCGGGTAAGCTATTGGGTGACAAAGGACGAGAAGCTCATTAGAAAAACCTTGTCAATGTCGGCAAAAGAGCAAAAAAAGGAAATTGAGAACGCCGGCGAAAAACCAATATACAGTTATAATCAAACTGATTTTGTTAAGGACCGCGTAGCCATTGAAGTGCAGTTCGGTAAATACGCCTTTGTCGCGTATGATTTATTTGTCAAACATTTAGCTTTTTATGTTGGAGATCAAATTGATCTTGGCATCGAGATTCTCCCGATGAAATCATTACAGGCGCAAATGAGTTCAGGCGTTCCATATTATGAGGGCGAATTCTACAATGTAATAAGACAAGGCAGGGGAGTTCCCGCTGTTCCTTTAATCATTATTGGCATAGAACCATAAGCCTGTATTTTATTCGCGGATAAATATGTCACTCCCCCGCTGAAATATCCTCCGGGATGGTTGGAGGGATAATGGCGGTCGGCTCGGCGGGTTGGGCCGGAATCGGCTCCGAGGGCCACGTGGTTTTTTGCGTTAAAGGCGCTATCGTCGGCGCGGTTTTCGCGTCTGATTCATCCATGTCAGGATCATCCTGGGGCCTGTCGGGCAGGAACCTTGTTGGATTGACAGGGACGTTGTTCAGCCGCACTTCATAATGAAGATGGGGGCCGGTGCTTCTTCCCGTATTTCCAACAAGGGCGATAGGCGCGCCGGCGGCAACCTCCACTCCTTCCTCAAGAAGAGATTTTGCAAGGTGCCCGTAAAGGGTGGTGATCCCTCTTCCATGCTGCATTACCACAACAAGGCCATAGCCTCCCCTGCTGCCGGAAAAGATTATCTGGCCCGATGCCGGCGCCCTTATGATTGTCCCTTCCGGTGCCGCTATATCGATTCCGTTGTGCATGGCCGCGCGCCCTGTAAAGGGACTTATCCGCATGCCGAAAACGCTGGTGACCCACCCTGTCACAGGCCACTGGGAAGGTATCTGCATCATTCTGCTGTTGCGCTGAATGAAGAATCTCGCGGTTTTTCGCAGGGATGCCCTGTGAATATTCATCCGGGTCATAACCTCGGTGGCCGAGGCGTGGAGCTTCGCCAGGTCGGTTTGAGAAACATTATCTTTGACTCTGGGCGTAACCGGGCCGCCCTCGGTTATAAGAGGAAGGGAGTTTTCCGGTATTCCCGACAATATTCTAACCCTGCCCTCAGTCTCTTCTATGCGCTCCAGAGTCAGCTCGATAGCCCTGAGCTTGTCTGAGAGCAAAGCCAGTTGCTCATCTTTCTCAGCGCCTCTTTCAGAAAGGCGAAGGTTCTGGGCCAGAAGGCTCTTGTTCTGAGCCAAGAGGCTTTTTGCCATCATTGAGTTATTTACAAGAAAAAATATAAGGAGAAAAAGCAAAAGAGAAACTAATGCCACGGAACTCCAGAAAAAACCCAGTTTTTTTGGGGTAAGTTCTATTTTAAGAGGAGGGCGGGCGCTGAGCCCCAAAAGCATCAGGGTCAGTTTTGTTTTGGGCTTGTTTTTGTTACTGTTTCTTCCCACAAACTTTGACAAATCTTAAATAGTTCCTGTCCTAAAATCAGGACGGGGCTGATTTTGGTTTCCAGTTTAGGAAAAGGGCCGTTCCTGGACGGAAACTAAATATCAAGGTTGTTAACAGACAGGGCGTTTTCTTCAATGAAGTTTCGCCTGGGCTCGACTTCGTCACCCATCAGGATGGTGAAAATACTGTCAGCGTAAACCGCGTCATCAACTCTGACTTGCAGCAGAGACCTGATTTCAGGATCCATTGTGGTTTCCCAAAGCTGATCCGGGTTCATTTCACCAAGACCTTTGTACCTTTGAATATTAAGCCCGGATTTACCGATTGATAAAATCGTTTCAAGAAGTTCCAGCCTGTTGTTCACAAGAATCTCTTTTTCTCCACTTACAATTGTAAAAGGAGGATTGTCAAACTCAGGGTACTTTTCAATAAGCTTCAGCAGGTTTTTGTATTCAACTGTGGCCAAAAGGCTTATCCCTATTCGACGCTTTATCATGGCGCCGTTTTTACCCTGGCTGACATCGAATTCATAAGTGTTGTGCTCCTCGTTTAAAAGGATTTCGCTTACTTCGTAATCCATCTGTTTAAAAAGCTCCGAAAGTTCGGCGGCCTTGCCATGCTCTTTAAGAAGAGTCCCGTCCCTGAGCTTGTTTTTCAGAATCACATCAATGATATCTCTGCTGTATCCTTTTCTACCTAGAAGATCAAGATATCGCACATATGGGAAAAGATGGTTCTTTATCAGGCTGTCAAGGCGGTCGCCGCCGAGGGTGGCGCCGTTTACCTTTAAAACGGTTTTCCGGCACGCCCGTTCAAGAAGATGATCGTTCATCTCTTCAACATTTTTCTTGTATATGCCCTTTTTGCCTTTGCCGATTCTAAAAAGAGGGGGCTGGGCGATATACAAATACCCTTTCTCCACAACTTTTTTCATCTGGCGATAGAAAAATGTAAGGAGGAGAGTTCTGATGTGACTTCCATCAATATCAGCGTCAGTCATAATAACGATTTTATGGTATCGAAGTTTTGATATGTCGAAATCCTCAGGCCCGATTCCCGTTCCCATGGCGGTAATCATAGACCTGATTTCCTCATTGTTCAGCATCTTGTCAAACCTGGCTTTTTCCACGTTGAGTATTTTTCCTTTTAGAGGAAGAATGGCCTGGGTTCTTCTATCTCTGGCCTGTTTGGCTGAGCCGCCGGCGCTGTCGCCCTCGACAATAAAGAGTTCAGACAGGGCGGGGTCCTTCTCCTGACAATCAGCCAATTTCCCAGGCAGGCTCGATACCTCGAGGGCGCTTTTTCGCCTTGTAAGGTCTCTTGCTTTTCTCGCTGCTTCTCTGGCTCTTGCGGCCTCAATGCCTTTACCGATAATCTTTTTCGATATGGCCGGGTTTTCCTCAAAGAAATTTCCCAGATTCTCATTTACAATGGCTTCCACCAGTCCTTTGACTTCCGAATTGCCCAGCTTGGTCTTGGTCTGCCCTTCAAATTGAGGCTCCGGAATCTTTACGCTGATAACCGCCGTCATGCCTTCTCTGATGTCATCGCCGGACAGGTTGGCCTTTAGACCTTTAAAAAGATTATTGGCGCCGGCATAGGCGTTGATAGAGCGAGTCAAAGCGGACTTGAATCCCGATAGGTGGGTGCCCCCCTCGTGGGTGTTGATGTTATTGGCAAAGGAGAATACCTGCTCCTGGTAGCCATCGTTGTATTGGAGGCTGATCTCAGCGGTAATCCCGTCTCGTTCAGCGTTGAGATAGATGGGATTGGGATGAAGCACCTTTTTGTTTCGATTAAGGTGGCTGACAAAACTGTTTATGCCCCCCTCATATAGAAAAACATGATTTTTCTCAGAACGCTCATCAAAAATGGAGATCTATACGCCGGAATTGAGAAAGGCCACCACTCTAAGCCTAATCCACAGAACATCGAAGTTATATATTGTCTCTGTAAATATTTCAGGATCGGGCCTGAAAAAGGT
>CAYSHR010000016.1:0-16342 GCA_964430795.1 uncultured bacterium | reverse complement strand
TCATATATGAGATCGGGGTACACGATCCCCATTTCCCTGATATTATTGACAAGGCCGGCCATTGTTGAGAAATGGGGTCATCTCCCCCGATCTCAAAGCCTGCCACCTTGCTCCCTTGTCACTGAAACATTACGGTTTCTCCCACAGACTTCTGGACATATTCCTTCTAAAGGATGTAATATAACTTAAGCATATACTTTTATCAGGATCCCTGTTTATGAAATGTCCGAAGTGCGGTTTTGTTCAAGCCGACTTAAATGATAGCTGCAAAAAATGCGGCAAGGACCTTGTTTCCTTTAAAACCAAACTGGAAATTTCAACCAAATATCCTCCGGGTAAAACCAGCAGGTTAAAAAGTCCGATTCGAAAATTCACTACGGAAAAAGACCGCCTTTCTTTTGAACAATCCCGTCTACAGATTGAAAGAGAGAAACTGGCCCGAACTGGGCCCAGGGAAGACCTGGGTAAATTGGCCAAAGAGCGGGAGCGTATTCAAAACGAAAGAGAAAAACTTCGCTCGGAAAGAATTGCCATAGAGGCAAAGCACGAGCTTGAGCGCCGGCGCTTTGAAAAAGAGAAACAACGCGGGGAAAAACAGAAAATTCAGCATGAAAGGGAGAAGGTAAGGCTTGAGAAAATACGCCTTGACGCAAAAAGGGAGAAGCAACGGCAAAAAGCCATTGAGGTAGAGTTGCAAAAAGAGGAGCTCGCCTTAAAGAAGGAGATGGAAGAGCTTGAGCTGCGAAAAGCCCGGGATGAGACCGCCGCTTTAAGAGTCGCCAAGGAGAAAGAGAAACTCCTTTTGGAACAGAAGGAGATAGAGAGAAAAAGAGAAGCAAGAGAAGAATACCTCGCGACTCTAAAAAAAGAGAAAGAGGAGTTCCATAGAAAAAAATCCCAGGCGCCGACATGGGAAAAGGGCGCCAAAGCCAGGGAAGACCTCGATCAAACAGTTTCTTTAAGAGGCGGAAAAGGGGATTTCCCGCCCGAGAGCGTTCCCCTTTCCCAGCAGACAACCCTTGTCGATCCACCGGTTCAAAAGCCGGATCAATTCGATCCTGACATTACTACCCAGAGGATCCAGGGTCATTTGAAGCAAGAGATCAAGGCGCCGGCTGAAACCTTAAAAAAGCCCGAAGAGGAGATGGACCTGGTTGTAGTGGGCAAGGGCGGATTTATAAAACGAATGGTGGCCGGCTCTATTGACATGGTTGTTATAGCCATGGGGCTTTAGATTTTTCTATTTTTCGGCATAATTGTTTTCAGTTGGGGAATGCCCACGGATATTTCTATTGGACCGACCGCCTTTCTGCTTCTGACTCTGCCGGTTTATATTCTCGCCATAATTCTATCCGCCGGCTATTTCACATATTTTCACGCTTCTTTTGGGCAGACGCCGGGAAAGAAATTATTTAAACTCAAACTGGTGGATATTCACGGGAATGAGCCTGGATATTCCGTCAGCTTCCTGAGATTCGTTGCCGGAACATTCTCTTTTCTGTTTTTCTTTATGGGGTTTTTCTGGATATTTCTTGACCACAATAAACAGGGCTGGCATGACAAAATCGCCCAAACCGTTGTGGTGAAGTTCTAAAAAATCTTCATGTAAACCATCTGGTCTGTGGAGATTATGAAACTGAATCCGATGCCTTGGTAATTTATCCAGTGGGAGGGGACAGGGGCGGAAGAGAGCTTGCCCTGTTTTAACGGCCCGCCATAAGTATTTAGCACATCAACATATTTTGAGCCAACATATATGCCTTTGGCGGTTTTTCCCATATAGGGCGAGTAATCGCCTTTTTCATATCCACCAACAAGGCCGCTGTAGAGAAAAATCGTGGTGACCCGGTCGGGCTTGAATAATATTGAGATTCCTTTTGATTTGTAGTTGTAATAGAAGCAATTATGCTCCGGAAAAGGGCTGAACTCCTCGGGCTCTCCCATCACTTTTAAAACCTCAACCTCTGACATTCTCAATCGTATACCCGCCGCGCCAACGCCGGGAAGGACGTTTATGTTTGAGCCCGAGCCTTTATAAACCTCCACCTTTTTGGGACAACCGGGCAAAAAAGATAAACATATCAATACCGCAAGGAATGAAACAAAGGCTCTTTTCATTATACTCTCCCAAATGACCGGATTTGATGTTGATGCTCCTTACCAAAATAGCTTACTGAATATAACCCAGGCTGCGAAGTCTTTCTATTTCCTCAGATGACAACTCCTTGGCGCTGCTTGTGCCATGGGCGCCGGAATCTATCCGCTCTTTTTCTATTCTTCTAAGCCCGTCAGATAAAACCTGTTTCATATGCTTTAACATGGTGGGCATCCGATCTGACAAGTCGCCCTGCTCTTCCATGTCATTCTCAAGATTATACAACTCGGCCTGGTGGCTGATAAGGGTTTTGCCGAAATGAAGCTCAAAGGGGGTTATATACTTAAAGCCATCTTCAATAGTGGCGAATCTTACATCGCCGCTCATAGCCGTCTCGGCGATAAACTCCCGTTTATCCTCTTTGCCCCTTAAGTAAACTTCGCTGGTAAGGTCTTTGCCCTCGATGTTTGCCAAGGGGCTCTGAATTCCCGCCATAGCCAATATGGTAGGAAATATATCTATGGCCTGAACCTCCATTTTTATTCTTGAACCTTCAGGAATAAGGGTAGGGAACTTGACAATCAAGGGCACTCTCAGAGCTTCATTATAAAGAGTAAGTCCGTGCCCCATAAGCCCATGTTCATTAAACTCCTCGCCATGATCCGAAGTGATAATTATCACGGTTCTGCCTTCAATGCCCTGGTCTCTAACAGTGTCCAGCAAGGCGCCAAGGGCTTTGTCCACACCACTAACTTCCGCGTCATACATCTTTCTTGAAAAATCAATCAACTCGGCAGGACCGTTAATCGCCTTTACCACCCAGTCATAATAGTTTTTGGTTTTAAAAAGATCGTACATCTCTTTTGTCGGTTCCCCAGGGTAGAACTCCCTGGCTAGCTCAGCAGAAGGGTGATATGGCCAATGGGGGTCATAGAGGTGAAGAAAAAGAAAAAAGGGCGCCTTCTCACTGTTTTTTACATAAGCTGAAGCGATGGTCATGATTTGGGTGGCGTTTAAGTCCCGGTTATATATAAACCGGTCAAAGCCCTGGTCAAAACCATAAGCCGGGCTGACCAGAATGTAGCTTGTGACAGCGGCGGTGGCGTATCCGTAATTGCTGAGAATTTCAGGCAGCGTTAACACCCTTTTTGATAACCGGTCCTCCACCTTTCGGATTCCAAGGTGAGTGGGAGAGAAGCCGGTAAGGATGGCGGCGTGACCGGGCAGGGTCCACGGTGAAAGAGAATAGGCGTTTTCAAAAACCGCGCCCTGGCCGGCTAAAGCATCGAGATTGGGAGTGTTTACATTGACGCCGCCATAGGCGCCAAGAGCGTCCTGCCTCAAAGTATCTATGGAGATAAGAATAATATTCGGCTGAGGCAGAGCCCCTTTGGTGGAAACAGCGTAATTCGCGGCGTTTAAAACCGTGGCGAAAATTACCGAAACCGCGAAGAACAACCAGAACAGGGCGACACCCAATTTCCCTGATCTTCTGATTCCCTTTGTAAAAAAATTAAACTTGACGAATTTTTCAAAAAAGAGACCAAAGGGAATGGCTATGACCAGGATGGAAAGGAAATTCAGGGGATGCCTAAAGGGCATTAAAAACATTTTCGCGATTTCGATCTTGTTAATAAAATGCTTCTCGAAAAATCCCTCCAGAGTTAGAGCCTTTGCTAAAAAATCCGGCACTCGATGAAGGTCAACCCCCCCGGTCTCCTGCTTTATAAAAGCGAAAACGCCAAGGAGGGCGGCTATCCATAGAACCCCAACCCCAAAAGTGGAAACCGCGGCTTTTTTCATGTTTTTATGATAGATAAAAAAGCAGATAGCCATAAAAATCAGGGGAATAAGAAGGCGAAGCCCCAGGATTAGAGTCACATTGAGCTGCCCGGCTAATGTAGACAAGGCGATTCTTGTAAGGCCATGGTAAAAGTAATGGTGGCTGTTGACTTTAACTAAACCCGTTACCGCGCCAATGAGAATCATGATTATAAATAAAAGAGGAATAATCCAGAAGACCTGGAACCATCGCCCCGATTTTTTACCGACATCATCCTTGTAAATCGTTTTGCCCAAAAAACATCTCCCGTTTTTACAGGAACAACAATAAATCAATCCCGGCTAAAAATGCAACCGCAATCCAGTATTGGAGTGTGAGATCCGGGGACACCGATCAAATGGCACTAAGATAAGCTCTTGTTATTCCTGTCATGCCGGGACGTGGGCAAGCTTATTGGCGCCCCTTCGGTAAACTCAGGACAGGCGGCGGCTTGTCTGTCACCCACGCCACCCGTTTTCTTTGACCCACGCCATCCATCGTAGGGGCACGCTCATGCCTCGTAGGGGCACGCCACCCCTCGTAGGGGCACGCTCATGCCTCGTAGGGGCACGCTCATGCCTCGTAGGGGCACGCTCATGCCTCGTAGGGGCACGCCACCCCTCGTAGGGGCACGGCATGCCGTGCCCTTGTAGCTCGAATCCGATTTTGGGTCGAGAGATGATGTTGTTTTTCACCCTGTGTTAATATTGATCCTGTAAGGATGATTGCTGTTGGGTTTTCTTCTGCTGCCGGAGGGGAGGACCTCCCCCCAATGATGGTCGTTCAATTTCGTTGTGAGAGATAGGGAAAGATAAGGCCCGCAAGGGGAACAACGACCAGTACGGTCGCCATTGATGCCAGTATCCAAAAACGATGGCGATCTTTTTTCAATCGATAAAAAAGATAGTAGGCGCCTACCACGATCATCATAAACAAGAGGGGAAAAGATAGAAACCAGTAGTGGTCGAAAAAGATTGACACGCTCTTCATATATTCAAGGGGGCTCGGCATGAAACCGCCGAAAGAATCATACGTCTTGATAATTTTAGGAAACAGTCCCGCAAAAAATAATAGATTAATTCCAATTAAGAATAAATTGAATGTAAAAAGCCAAAGTGAGCCTTGGGTTGACTGTTCCACCTTTGGTTTTTGACTGAGTGAAGCAAGATAAGCATCCATAAATCAAACTCGGTTTTGTATCTTCCACAAATCAATTGTAACAGATTACTATTGCCCTGTTGTTAATTTCAGAAAACCATAAAATCCGGACCAAGTCAACAAGCTGGTGATCGTTGTCAGCCAAACGGGCGTGAGGCAAATTTGGAGAAACCAGCCGATTAAATTTTTGTTTCCGGGGACTTCATTGAGGATGTGATTCCTTCGCGGGAGACTTCTATTCGTCAAATCAAACTTTTAGCCATTCAACAATTTATACGATCGACCTTTTTGAACATCAATGGCAACAATCGTTGAAGATTTTTTTATTATCCAAGCTTCTTTTTATTAACGGGCTCCGGCTTTTTGGCTCCAGCGGCTCGCTGGTTAAAAATCCTGAAAGACCGGATCATCATCCATGGGGATAAGCTCTTCCGGTGGAATATCGGTTACAGGAGCATTATTGCCGGCGGCAAGATTGGTGTTGGGTTTTGGAGCCGACGGAGCCGGGCCTGGAGCGCCCTTACTCTCATTGTCGCTTTTGTTCAGCTTGAACCTGCCGACCATGGCTGCCAGTTCCTGGGCCTGGCTGGAGAGCTCTTCAGCGGCGCTGGAGGATTCTTCAGAAGTGGCCGCGTTGTTTTGCGTCACTTTGTCCATCTGGGATAATCCGGTATTGATCTGCTCGATGCCCCTGGATTGCTCATCGCTGGCCACGGCGATCTCTTTAACGATTTGGGTTACCTTCTTGATGGACTCAACAATCTCTGTAAGGTTGCCGCTGACATCCTTTGAGAGACCCTCGCCGTTTTCCGCCAGTTTGCCCGAGTGAAGAATAAGTTCTTCGGTTTTGCTCGCGGCCTCTTTTGCCCGCTGGGCAAGGTTGCGGACCTCTTCAGCTACGACGGCAAATCCCCGCCCCGCGTCTCCGGCCCGAGCCGCTTCCACCGCGGCGTTTAGAGCCAGAAGGTTTGTCTGGAATGCAATTTCGTTGATGTCCTTGATAATGGCGGCTGTCTGCTGAGAGGATTGGCGAATATCGTTCATGGCCTTGACCATGTTGCTCATAGCATCCTGGCCGGTATTGGCTTGATCTGTAGACTGTTGAGCCTGGGTGTTGGCCTGGCTGGAATTGTCGGCATTCTGTCTGGTCATGCCGGCCATCTGTTCCATGCTGCTTGAGGTCTCCTCCAGGGCGCTGGCCTGTTCGGAAGCGCCTTCAGCCACCGACTGGGAACTTGACGCGATCTGCTCAGAGGCGGAAGATATCTGATCAACGGATTGGGCGACCTGGACCATTGTTTCATTCAGAGAGTGGGCGGTTGTGTTGCATGAATCCTTTATCTCCTTATATTTTCCCAGATATTCCTCTGTTATTTGAACTGTAATATCATAGTTAGCCAATCTTTTCATCATGGCGCCGATATGATTCAAGGGCAATTCAACACCTTCCAAGGTATCGTTGGCGCCCTGGATAATTTTTCGAAAATTGCCTTTGTGCTTTAAAGTGTCAGCCCTGAAACCGAGCCTTCCCTCCTTTGCGGCCAGAGCAAGGAGTTTCATGTCGGTGTCAAGAGCATGAATCGCGTCTTTCATTTCATTCATGGAATGACCAAGTACATCCTCTGGGGAGAGAACCTTTACTTCAACATCCAGGTCGCCCTTTGCGATACTACCGGCCACCGAAGCTTTAGCTTGCATTCCATCTATCATTGTTCTAAAAGCATCGGCAAGCTGCCCGACTTCGTCCTTCTGAAATATGTTGATCTCTTGCTTTAGATTGCCATCAGCCAATTCCACAGCTACATCAGCTATCTGCTTAATAGGGCGTGTGACCCGCCTGGTGACAATGAGAAGACCGGCTTCGGCAACAATGATAGTCGCCAGGAGAAATATCACAAGAAGGGTTTTTAGTGTAGCAATCTTGGCGCCGGCCTCTTTTTCGTATAATTTAACCGCCCCATTCATATTCTTAAGAAGAGGCAAAGAGAGCTTTTCAATGGAGCTTATGGCCTTTGTGAACTCCGGAGAATTGTTATCGCTTTTGAGAACCCTTTGGACAGCCAGATTGAAATCTTTCCAGATTCCGTTAACTATATTCATCTGTTCCAGAATAGTTGTACAGGTTGTTGGGGGCAGCATGGCCGTATCGTCATTTACCCCAGGCGCCTTCCCTCCTATAACCAGATTAGTAAGGGTCGTATCAAAAAGCTTACTTGTACCCGCAAGAGCTTTCCTGTAATCATTAGCGTTCTCACCTTTTTGGACGCCCAGGGCCTCTTTGGACATTTTCTGACTCAGCATCCGCTGTCGCCCTGCCATATTGATTACAAGGGCGTCTCCATCCTGGGTGGACACCACATAATATGTACTGAAAATTATTCCAAAAGTTGTGAGTATAATGGCGCCGCAAATCATTCCGACCAAAATATTGATGCTTTTAAACATATCAACCCCTTAAAATTCATTTTCTCCGGGTCCGGCTTGCCCTTTTTATATACCTTTGAGCCATCCGAAGGTCTTGATGGACCAACAAAAGGCTGTAAATGCGCTACTTTGACTTTTCCATCCGGCAATAACCCTGATTGATGAATAATCATCTTAATAGTTATCGACGGATTTCAATGAAGGTTTAGGTACAATATCAACTTTTTGATTTTCCCATTTGCTCTGATTTGCGAATCCCTGCTTCCCAAAAAATCCCTTTGCTTTGAATCAAGTTTTTCATTATTACTCTGGTGTTTTTTGCTGGAAATTGATATAAAATCAGAATAAAGACATTCGCTTTAAGAAAAAAGTGATGCTTCCAGGGTCTTTTTTGCCTTTTGTCTATTGTAAAAATGGGTTTTTTGACTTTTTTGGCTAAAGCAATTTTTAAATAATACCAAATCATCTTTACAACAGGAGCTAACATGAAAAAATTTGGAATCTATCTTTTTATTTTTTTGTTGGGTATCGGGTATGTTGTTTTTATGGATTCCGCGGACCAGACAAACGCCGCGATTCATACTCCTCCTCCAACCCCTGCTAATGCCGCCACCACCCCAATATCGAGTTCCATGGCAAAAGAACGGCTGCTTTCAAACAAATATCTCTACGATTCTTTTGATGGCAACAAATACGGCTGGACCTTTACTGACTCGACAACAATGAGCATAAAAAACGGTGTTCTTGTAGCGGCTTCTCCGGGCAGCACCCGAAACAAAGCAAAACTCGCCCTTGGCCTTCCGGTAAATACCGACTTTGAAATAGAGCTTACCGTAAAGTGGAAGTCCGGGCATAAAGGCGCCGGCAATGGCATCGAATATGTTAGCTGCTATAAAGAAAGGAAAGACTTCACAGTAAACGCTCAAGGAAGTTTTTCCGCGTCCACTTATCATAAAGACACCAGTTCCTATGTTGATGAAGTAAGCTGGACCCCCCATAGCGCCATCAGGCATGGCGCCGCTGACAACACCATCAAAGTAATAAAGCAGAATGGCTACACCAATTATTATGTAAACGGAACCAGGGTGGGCAGAGTTCGCTTCGGAACCAACTGTGACACATTTGACCTCACGGTATTTACTGATTCGGGCGAAGCCCATTATGATGATCTGATTATCAAGATACTTTAACCCTTGCCGATTAACCTTATTTTTAAAAGCCTCTGATTTATTTCAGGGGCTTTTTCACTTGTCAAATTGTCTTTGACCGAAGGCGCGTCTTTGGGTAGAGTAAGTTCATAGAAGATATCAGAGCTTCTCTGGTTCAAGGATGCCGATATATTTAGGGGTGGTATTTATAATAATTTTGAAGGAATTTCCGGAGGATTCTTCATGTTTCAAAGAAGGGCTTGTTTGATTTTGTGGCTTATGGCTATTTCTGTTATGCTCGTTTCCTGCACAATAATCGCTTGCGGTGATGATGACGATGATGATGATGATGATGATGATGACGACGACGACAATTCCGATGATGACGATGCCTCGGGTGATGACGACGATGACGGCGCCGGTGACGATGACGACGATAATATCCCGGACTGCTCGGCCACCCAGATTTGTGATCGCTGGATCGTTGATTGTGAAATGCTCGACCCATATGATTATGATGGATGCGTAGACTGGTACAAAGATCCTCTTGATTGCGAGGACAAGCCCGGATTTCATGACTGCAATTGCAAGTGCCTATTTGAACATACTCTCGAGAAAGACGGCGAGCAGTTTTGTGGAACATTTCAACTTTGCATGGATAATTGTTGGGAGGCTTACTGCCCTACATCTAAACCCACCAAGATGTAAATACCTTCCAACCTGTTGAATCCGGGGCAAGAAAGAAATGCTCGCCTATAGTAGTACAATCTGATATAATTTCTAAAATATATACTTTGGGCTTTGCAACTAAATCACAATTATGGCATGTTTTGTGAACATTGTCTCTTCACATAGGCTATTTCTTCAGGGGTAAGGTATGCCCTCCACGTCATATAATGATGCTCGAAAAAAAATATTGGAACTCAATAAGGAGATTGATGATCACACCTTAAATATCATCAAGGAAAGGCGCAAGCGACTCAGGATACTCCTTCTTCTTCTTATAACAACCATTTGCGCCGGCGCTTCAATTTTTGTAAGTATGGTGATTTCCGGTTATATTGATCTTTTTGGAGAAGATACTCCCACCACAATTTCTCTTTGTGAAATGACGGCCAATGTAAAAGGATTGTTGAGAATCACTCTGGTTATAGATGATTTTGGTGATGCTGACGTCACTGCCGGCTTCTCTAACGTGGAGGCCCAGATAGTAAATATGACTGATGGCCAGGTGTATATAGAGAAGATCATACCAATCTACCTGAACGATGGAACGGTCAGAGTTTTGATAAATGATCCGGAGTTGGTGATGCTCCCTGGTCCATGTAATCTCCAGGTCAGATTGAAAGGACCTCAAAAGCGAAGCAACATCGTATTAATTAGTGAAATTACCGAGAGTTATAAATATTAAAGCAAGGGGGTTGTTTGCGGGCAAATTCACTATCTTTGATATTGAAATCCCCTGTGACGAAATTTGTCATGCAGTCTTGAAAAACATAACGAAAAATGTCACTTTTTCTTGACCATTTTTAGTGAGAAACCGGAAAACCTTACGTTTTTCATAAGGTTGTTTGACTGACAAATATCGGTATATTTTATGCATTTATCAATCTTCTTAAAAAAGGCTGAGAAAATCATGATGGAAGAATTTATTAAAAGCAAAGCCGGATTCTCAATAATTGAGTTAGTCATTATTGTGGCTATAATCGGCATTTTATCAATTATTGCCATTCCATCTTACAATAGCTTGAGAATAAGAGCCTATAATGCCACCGCGAATTCTTCAGGAAAGCAGGCGGCCATAGCCCAGGGAACATACGATTCCGTACATGATTTATACGCCCCGGATCTTGATACTTTGCTTACTGTTGACAGAAATCTCACCGACGCCATTTCGGTTACTTTTATATGGGTAGGGGTTTCCGATTCAGGATATACGATAAATGTAACTCACGAATCAGGAAACAAATGGTATACATATCAAGATGATTAACAGACCTGGTAAGAAGCATTGGGGTTTTTGCAGGCTGATTTTTATCAACCTGTATAATCCAGGGATGAATTTTTCGGTAACCTGTCCCGTTCTTTTTTGAAGAATGGGCGCGGGAAAGGGGTGACGGGCGTGTAACAGCGCCCTTTTTTTACTTTTGGTCCCCTTGACCAATGGTCGTGATTTTTTCAACTACCGCTCCAAACAACATTTTGAAAAGACCCAGCCCTCTACCCCAAATGGCTTTTGAGAAATTTAGGTGCCCTGATTTTAACAGCGCCCAGGTTTGGGTCCGGATACCCGAAAGTTTGACAAGCCATCTATCTTTTTCCGAAATATTTGGCAGGGCCATAACCGAACCCCAGGAATGATCCCAGGCACCCCAGTTTTTAAAATGCTTTTGAGAAATCAGGTTATTTTTTATAGCCACATCATACAAGAGGCTGCCCGGGTAAGGTAACGAAGGGGAGCAGGTAATGGAGTCCGCCAGTTTATCCCGGAGCAACTTCCTGGCGAATCTGATAGTCTTTTTCGATTCCTCCACCCCCTCGAATCTCAGTTCCCCCTTTTCTTCCCACGCGTTAAAAAGCATAAACAGGGCAACGACCTTTATGCCATTTTTTTGAAAAATATCCGCCGCCTCTCGTGCTTGCTCCAATGTAATATTTTTCCTTATGCCATTAAGGGTTTTTTGGTTGCCGGACTCAATTCCCAGGTGCACAAGCCAGCATCCTCCCGCTCTCATGGTTCTTGCCATATCATGGCTTACTTGATCCGCCCGGCAAAAAGCCTGCCAGCAAACCCCAAGATTCTCATCTGCCAGAGCCCCGGCCGTATCCATGGCAAAGCCCAGACTGCTGTTAAATTCGTCGCCCATGTCAAAAAATTCTAAAATGCCAAAGCGCTCCTTTAGCTCCTTGACCTCATTCACAATGCTTTGAGGATTTCGCAGGCGAAGTTTCGGGCTTTGCCTTTTCCAGACATACCGGGCGCAAAAAACACAATGGTTTACACACCCTCTTCCTGAAAGAATATGGGTGTTGACCCTCTCCTTTGACAGATAGATGCCGGAGTAGTCCTTCATATTCAGAAGGTCACGGGCTGGAAAAGGAAGGGTGTTTATATCTTTAATCAAAGGGCGGGAAGCAGTTCTTACCAGATCGTTTTCTAAACGAAAAACCATCCCTTTGATTTTTGACAGGTCCTTTCGGTCGGCGCGGATCTGGTCAATTAGCTCAACAAGGGTCTCTTCGCCCTCGCCATGAATTATCATGTCCACCTTTGATTTTTCAAAGGCATCCTTTTCCAAAGATGTAACATGGGCGCCGCCGGCTACCACCTTTGCCCCTGGCAACCGGCTTTTGAGATGATTAATGAAATCATAAGCGGAGGAGGCGTTGAAAGTAATAAAGGATACGGCGTAAAGGTCAGCCTTTAACAAAGTAGCCTGGGCCAGAGCATTTTTCATACCTATTCCAAGACCATCAATGACCCTGACATCAACGTCAGGGCGTTCCCGCCTCAGATACGCGGCCAATGACAAAATGGGCAGAGGTGGAAAAACATCAGACCATACGCCGGCTACAGGGCCGGCATAAGGCGCGTTTACAAAACAGACCTTCACTTTTCTTTTCCACGATAAAGGTTGTTATAAAGACAGCTCTGAACAAAAAGCCCTTTCGGGTCAAGAAAGACCTTGTTGCAATGTTTCGCGTCTTCCATGTCAAGGGTGGCAAGCTCTCTGAAGTGCTCGATGCATATCCATAAAACAGAGTTGTCTTTTGGGCAGTTATCAAGGCGTCGAATGTTGGCGGCCATGCGGATCGACGCCTCAACCGCGCGGGGATGCCTCATTGCGAAAAGAGGATTCAAGACCCTGTTAAGAGCGTAAACGGCGCCCCGTTTTCTATACAAAACCATGGGGAAAAAGCAGCTTTTCGATTTGTAATCAGGATTGCCTGTTACTTTATTAAGGAGGCCGGCTATTTTGAAAAACGACAGGAAATCCTTCCGCGTAACACCTCCATTTGTAGCGGCGTCAAGCTCGTCAATTACATCCGCCACCTCGGTTTTCGAATCATCAAAGGTTAGCTCATTCCTACCGATTCTTGAACCCGGCAGAAAACTGATCTGCCTGATCTGAGGATTGCCAAAAGCAAAATCAAGAACACTTTTTACTTCGTGCAGGTTGTAATCTTTTTCCACCATCATGGCTAGAAGCACAGAGAATCCTAGGTAGGTGACATTGTTAAGAGCTTTCATTTTGGCCTTGGTCATGGGCCACCCTCTAAATGCCTTGTAAGTCAGATCGTCAAAGCCGTCAAACTGAAAAAATATCCAGTCAAGGCCGGCCTTTTTCAAGGTCTTGACATACTTTATATCAGTCAGCTCAAGGCCATTGGTCACAAGTTTGGGAACGCACCCCCGCCTTACAAGATCCCTGATAATATCCGGCAATTCAGAATGAAGAGTAGGCTCGCCGCCCTGCAAAAACACCACTGGAGGGCGACCCTCGATTTTGTCCATGACCCTCCCAATCTCCTGGCTGGAAAAGTCGGGCTTCATCTCCTGGTTTGCCTGGGAAAAACAGTTGGAGCATTGAAGATTGCAGCGCTGGGTTATATCAAGGCAGACACCACGAAGCTTGCCAAAATCATTATAGTTGGTGGAAAAGTCAGGAACATCGGGAGGCGCGTCCCCAAGGGCGGCCACCCTCTTGAAAAAATTCGGATAATTGGACATTACAAGGTCGAATTCACCATGAGAAGGGCACTTCTTTCGCATGCGAACCTTACCTTCAAATATCACCACTTCAGCGTCCAGAACCTTTTTGCACTCCGGGCACGGGCTCCTGGTTTTTCGTATAAACTCAACCGGACTCTTTTCCATCTTTAACACAACCCCTTATAATTTAACCGGTCAAGTATAAGCCCGGAAAGGGGTAAGGCGCAAGGGAATCGAGAAGCAAATGGTAATCCTTCAGTTACAAGGGGGCTTTTGGGAAAAGGGGGGAGATGTACTTGTTACGTGTACCCGGATTTTCATATATGAGATCGGGGTACACGATCCCCATTTCCCTAATATTATTGACAAGGCCGGCCATTGTTGAGAAATGGGGTCATCTCCCCCGATCTCAAACCCTGCCACCTTGCTCCCTTGTCACTGAACCATTACAGCAAATGTTCCTACTTTCCAAATTCCGCGGAAAGTCTTCTGAGCATCCTGAGAGAGCGAAGCTTCCTGCCAAGGGTGTATTCGCAAAAGGGTGGAATAACTTTTTCGGCTATAGCTAAATCAGAAGGACGAAATACCAGGCGGGGCAGCAGTTTTGACTCGATCCTCATTATATCGCTAAAAAGTCTTCTTGATCCGGAAGGGATTTTAACAAGTCTCTCCCCGGTTTTGCATCTGGCGCAGATAACCGAGCCGATTTCTATGGAAAAGAGTCCGGCCTTGCCCATAGACCCCTCCTTGCCGCACTTGGCGCAATGTTGGAAATTTGGTCCATGCCCGGCGTATGAAAGAGTGCGAATCTCGAATATCCGCAGAAATCTCTCCTTGAGCCCCTTTAAGGCAAGAGCTCTCAAGGTGGATACAAGAAGGGCGAACTGGCGACTATCCCCAACTTCCTCGACACTGAACCTGGCGCAAAGCTCAAGAAGGTGACACCCGGCCGCGAAAAGGGGGGGATTGGTGCTTAACCGGGCAAAGGGTTCCAGAAGGTCCGCGGCATCCAGTCGGTGAAGAGTGGTTTTCTTTTTTATAAAGACTCGGGCTTCAACATGACTCCCGGTAAGAAGCACGCCTCCAAAGCGCTTTCTGCTCTTGATAGCTCCTTTGGCAACGGCTCTTACAAGGCCGGCTTCCCTTGTATAAAGGCTGATGATCTTGTCCGACTCCCCAAGCTTGAATTCGCCAAGGACCACCGCGCTGGTTGTTAAAAAAGTCATTAGAAGATGATAGCGCCGGCCACAAGAAAGTAAACACCCACTCCAATAATATCAATGCTGGTGGTTACAAAGGGGCCGGAGGCTATGGCGGGGTCTATCCTGATTTTTGCGAATATCAATGGCAATAACGTTCCCACAACAGCGGCCAGGGTCATGTTGGCGCACAGGGCGATGGCTACAATAGCACCGATCTGAAAACCGGTAACTCCCTGTTCCAAAAAAATCCCGACTCCACCAAGGAGAATGCCATAGGCAACTCCAAGAAGAAGGCCGACTCCAACCTCTTTTGAGACAATTTTGGTTATAAGTGAAGGGTCAAGACGCCCTGTAGCTAAACCGCGCACAGTAATGGAAAGGCTCTGGGTTCCGATATTGCCACCCATTCCCATAATCACAGGTATAAAGGCCGCCAGAGCGGCGAAATAATTTATTTTGTCAAGACCGGCGAAGGTTTGCTCAAAATGGTTGATGATATATATGGCCATTACACCGCCGATCCATGCCGCGAAAAGCCAGGGCAGCCTTACCTTGACGCTTCGCAAAACAGAAAAGCTTTCTATCTCCTGGTCGGAAGTTCCGGCCATTTTCAGGATGTCCTCTGTGGCCTCCTCCCTGAGAACGTCAATAACATCATCAACGGTGATGATGCCCACAAGGGATTCATGCTGGTCCACAACCGGAATGGCCAGAAGATTATACCTGGCTACGATCCTGGCCACCTCTTCCTGGTCGGTGTTTACATTTACCCTGGCCATCTCCTTTATCATGACATCGGAAAGGAGGGTTTCGTCCGAGACTGTCACAAGCTGTCTTAGCGAAAGAACGCCGGTAAGCAGTCCCTCCGAATCCACAACGTAGAGATAGAAGACCATCTCAGCCTCAGCCGCCTTTCTGATCTGGGCTGTTGCTTCTCCCGCGGTAATGGTTTCCGGAACAGCTAGAAATTCGGTGGTCATGATGCGCCCTGCAGTGTCCTCAGGATAACTCAGAAGTTCGGCTACTTCCTCGGTCTCCTTGTCGGCCATGAGCCTGAGAATGTTCTCCCTTACATCCTCGGGCAGGTCCGCCAGAACTTCTGCGGCATCGTCATCAGCCATTACTTCCAGAATAGAGGCAAGTCGTTCGGCTTCAACATTTTTGAGAAATTCCGTTCGGAATATGGGCTCCATCTCTGAAAAGACATCTGCCGCGGTTTCCGCGTCGGGCAAAAGCTCGAAAATGGTCTTTACTTTAGGCAAGGGCAAGGTCTTGAATAGAAAAGCGATATCAGCAGGGTGAGTTTTGTTGAGAATCTTTATAAGGTTCATAGTGGCGTTTCGGCGCAAAAGCCTTTCCACCGTACCTTGAAGAAGTTGTAGCCCTCTTTCGGCCATAGTCTAAACCCGAGGGGTTTTTGCAGAGAAAAACCCAATTGTAATTCGTACTTGGATAGGGGTCCTGTTCCATTTTCCTTCTTGCCCGGTAAACTGTACCGACGCTCCATTTTCCGCTACCTTCAAGTAGCAAAATGACGCCTGAATGTCAAGAAAAGGGATTGTAGCCAATCCTTCAGTGATCGGCTGCCGGTATCATGTCAACCATCGAGTTGCGTGGGTCGTCGCGAGTTGCACGCGGCAATATGTTTCGGATTGACTTACCCCTGGTCAAGGTGTCGTCCGCGTCTTGCGGCGGAACGGGCTTGCACGCTTCGCCGGGCAAACAAAAAGGACGGCTTTTTATAGACCCTTCTTTAAGCTTTATCTCTATCAATTGAGT
>CAYSHR010000015.1:4589-16465 GCA_964430795.1 uncultured bacterium | reverse complement strand
CTTCCACCGGTGGGAGCCTTTGCTTTATTATGGCGACTGGAATGTGGCGGATAAGGTGCTATTCGCTTCCATGTGGCAACTTCAGGGGTTGCCCCTTTCGGTGATTATAAATGAGGCAAGAGGATTGCCCTTAAAGGAAGAAAATATCAAAAAGTGGACCTATGAAAACGGAAAAATATTGTATCAACTTTAAGGAGAGACGCCATCATGCCCGACAAGTGGTCAGATAACAGCCATCATCAATATAGATTGCGAGGGGTTTATAAAAGTAAAATATACACCTTCAAGCTTGATCAGCCGGCAATACTTATGGGTCGGGACCCAAAGGGAAAAATTGTTATAGACCACCCTTCGGTTAGTAAAAAACATGCCATAATTGAATTGGTGGAGGGCAAAACTTTAATTGAGGATTTACAAAGCGACAATGGCACTTTTGTTAACAGCCTCCAAATTGACCCAGGCAAAAAAGTCCCTCTTCAACCTGGGGACAGAATTCGAATAGGCGTTAGAAGATTTACTCTTTATCTTGAGCAGCCCCCTGAAACTGAAGCCACCAAAGCTCTCAGCTCGGACGCCGGCCATCCCATTGGACCGCCAAAATCTTTTCCCCCGGATATTGATGACAATAAAACTCCCGATGATTATCGGATTTATCCTTCTTGGTACGGTGGGTCTTCTTCTGGTAATTTTTTCAAGATGTTAAAAAGTCACTAATCACCCGTCATTAAGCCAGGTGATAATGTTTCGGGCAAGAATCGCCATCTCGTTATTCCATAAATCAAGAGATCCGAAGGCGCCATCGCTTGCGCCGGCAAAGGCGCAATAAACCAGTCTCCCTTGATTGGTTGTGTCCGCGACAATAGAGTCTCCGGAATTCTCCCCGGTGATTACCACATCTCCCCTGATGGCTGTCAGGTGGCTTATGGATATCTCGTTCATTGAAAAACTTGGTGGAAGTTGATCTGAAATGGGATGGCTTGGAAGATTTAAAGTAAAAGTCTCGGTCATATTTCCGAAATCAGCATATAAGCCCATCTGAGCCGGAAGGATATCTGAAAGGATGGAGTAGTGGGCATTTTCTCTTTTATCGTATAAAACCCACTCTGTAATCATGAGGCCGCCGCCGTTTACAATAAAATCAACAAGGGCGCTCTGCCCTTCATCGGGCATATCAACCCCCCAAACCTCCGGTCCCCCATCAAAAAGAACCACCACAGGCGCTTTTAGTTCCTCGCCGTAATATTCAGTCTCCAGCCCCCAGATTTCCCCCTCTATCTCAAACTGGGCCAGAGCCTCAATAAAACCTTCTCCCGATATGCCATCGTCAAGGATCAAAACATCGGGCCGGTTGTCATCGTCATCGTCGGAACTGTCATCGTCATCATCAGAGCTGTCATCATCGGAACTGTCATCATCACCCTGGTCATCATCAACAGTCCAGTCGTCATCTTCTCCACTTGCGTCATCATCGGAAAACGCGCCTCCATCGTCGTCATCATCAACAGGCGCCTTTTCCGGTCCGCAGGAAAAAAGGACTAAAAGGATAATAAAACTTATGGTCAATATTAATTTATGGCGCAAAAACCACATAGTGATCTCCAATTTTCTCGGACTCCGATTCAATTATTTCACCAATAACGCCATTGGTCAATGAAATATGACACTGGTGTAACATGCCACAGGAGTGTAATCCTTCAGTTCGTTCAAAGAATAACGGGAATTAATTTGTTCATTCAGCTTTAGCTCGACATAAATGGACCGGTTGCTTTATAATCTTGGAAAACTTGTTTCGGAGGCTTTTGTGAAACACCGCGACGCGGTGATTGCCCTTATCATTCTGATACTAATATTTACCTCTGTTTTTACCACTCTTTTGCATTTACGCCACAAGACGTTTTTCTCTCACGATTGGCGTGATGAAGCTGTAAACAACCAACTCATCTACAATACATCCCACGGAAATCTTTTATTCTCGACAATAAAAGGACCTATGATTTTCCATCGCCATTTCCGCCCAATATTTTTTCTTACCGCCATTCCATGGGTTTTTTATGATGAAATAGGAGCCTGGTTTTTTACTGTTTCTTTTATTCTCGCCCTGGGCGCCCTTGCTGTATACCGCCTGGCGCGACAACGATTTAAATCTGTGGGCCTTGGCCTGGCTTTCGCCATTGCTTACCTTACATGGCCCCCTCTCCACGAAATCGCCATGGGCAATTATGACCCTGAAACCCTGGTGGCGACCTTCTGGCTTTTCGCCATACTCTATTATGACTCGGAAAAAATAGTTGGTTTCTGGATATTCGCTCTCCTTGCCTTAATCTGTAAAGAGACCATGGCGGTGGTGCTTTTCGGTTTGGCGATAATGGCTATGATTCACAGGCGTAACCGGAGGTGGTGGATACCCATGGCCATCCTGGCGCCGGTCTGGTTTTTTGCTTGCGTAAAGCTTATAATTCCCATCTACCATCCGACTTTCGATACAATTTACGGCAGGTTCTTCGGTTGCGAAACAGGGGTCGGCTCTTTTCCCCATTGCTTTATTTCAGCGTTAATCTCAGACCCAAAAGGCGCGCTAAACGCCATTTTATCCAGGGAGCATCGAATGCTTTTCCGGGCGATGATAAAAGGTGTTCCTCTCTGGGGCATATTGGGCCTGGAATGGCTTATTCCGGCGGCGCCTGTCGCATTGATGATCCTCGTTCATAAAAACCCACATCCTGTGCGGCAAGTTCACATCTTGTCCTCCATGCTGCCCTTTATTTTTATCGCGGGAATGATGAGTATAGAAAGGGCGGGGGCGATTTTGTCCAACCTTACAAAAGAAAAAATACGGGAAACAGATGTAGCGAAATTTTTGCTGGTGATATTTTTCGTGTCAAATATTTATCTTTTTTTCCAGCCGGGACTATTCGGAAAATTTATGAATTACGGCAATGACCCTGTTGATGGATTTAAAGCGTCAAGGGTTTTTGACAAGGAGTTTTTCAAATACACAAAGGAGCATGCCGCGGCCTGGGAGACCATCTCCCTTATTCCCGACAACCAGCCGGTGATGACCAACAATCGCTTTCTTCTTGCCTTGTCGTCCCGTCACGATCTGAGGGAATTCGGCACCCAAAACATTCTTGATGACTTTCACGACTCAAAGTATCTCCTTATTTCTTTGATCCAACCCCCCTGCCACACCTGTACTTACAACGAGCTTACAACAAACAATCTGAATCAACTTTCTGAACTTGTGGAAAAAGGGCTATACAAAGTCGCGAGAGCCTTTGATGATCATACTCTCCTTGTCAGAAGAGATATTGACGGTTTTTTACAAACGGAGTCTATAAAAGAGAACTTTTTTTCCGCGATAGAAAAAGCGCGGGAGAAACTCGTTAAGTGATCGTTCAGTTATCGATGATAAGGCTTTAGATCGAGGGAAAATCCGGGGTCACGTAACAAGTAGATGTCCCCGCTTTTCCCAAAAGCTCCCATATAACTAAACGATTACCTTGTTAAAAGTCCTTGACCCGGCAAAATCAAAAATCTATGGTGACAATTAAATCCATAAATTCAGGAGATTGTCATGGCAAAAGATCAGTCAAATATGATGATAAAAGGGATGGACGAAAAGGGGCAGCCCATAACCGTTGAAAAAGAAGTATGGCGAAAAGAGGTTTTGCCGGAACTTCTCAAAGAGGCATGGGACGACCCCAACCTTCTGTATGGAGTGATAACCCTGGCCGCTGACAATGATATGGCTAATGATGTCATTGAGGCGGTAAAGCGGGCAAAAGAGCTTGATCCCATATTTGAAAGAGGCGCCGCTATGTGCGCGGTTATTCATATCAGAACCGGAGATTATGACCAGGCTGAAAAAGTCTTGAATGACTACATAAAAGAGCATGGCAAAACCAGCACTATCCTGGCCGCCCTTGCCAGAGTATTCGGCGCGCGGGGCGATGATTCGCGAATGAACGCCCTGCTCAAAGAAGCCCTTTCCCTTGATCCAAATAATGAATCAGCTTTGAGCTGGTATGGAAAGATGGCTCAGGATTCCGGCGGGAACAAGGGCGAGGAAAAAGTCTATACTGAAGTGGCCCGGCTTTCCGGATCATGGCTTGCCCAATGTTTGCTCGCCCATAAATCCGTGGAAAAGAAAGACAAGTTTGAGGCGGTGAGACTCTACGAAGAAGCTCTAAAAAACTCAAACCATGGACAAGCCGCTGTTACAATGGCGGGAGTGGACCTTGCTTCAGCAGGTTATGTTATGGAAATGATTAATCTTCTCGAAAAAATATACGACCCTGAGCTTCACGGCCTCGACGCCGGCTTTTGCCTTGTAAAAGGGTATCTGGAAACAGGGCAGAAAACCATGGGAATCATAACCCTGAACAAGCTGGAAGAAACCAGGCCCGAAATGGGAGAGCATATCCAGGAACTACGCCAGGCTCTAGCCAAGCTTCCCGGCGACCGGGGATAGAATACTCCGGGCCGGAAATAAATCTCATTTTTTTACCGCCACTGTTTTCGAATCAACTTTTTCATCGGCATTTCGAAATACGTGTAGCATAGGTAGGACAGACCAATCAAAAGAGAAAGGAATAATGTGAAAATGTAAGGATTCATAAAGTCAACAGTAGCCCCGCTTGCTTCAACAGCATAGTGGATCAGAAGCTGCAATGGAAAATGCAGGAGGTAGATGGAGTAGCTGATATCGCCAAGCAGCCGTATCGAGCGCCCCAATCGATGCGACATGTCCTGTAATATGGCTAAGGCAAGAATCAAAGAAGGGTAGAAAAGAGTAAACAGGAAAAGTTCTCCATATTCCCTATGATTTTCAATGATCAAAGCAACGATAATTATTGAAGTAGCTGAGACAACGACTGGACCAAGAAATAGTAATTTGTGAGATTTAAAAGTTGTTCGAAGACCGCGAAATATTTGAAAAGTCAGACCTCCAATATAAAAACAGAAGATTCCTATTCCGATCATTTTGATGTTAGTTCTCAGTTCCACCAGATAGCCCAGCAAGGCCAAGATCACAAGATACCCCCACCTAGGCTTCAACCAAAAGGAGATAATGAAAAATAGTGCATACAGCATCACTTCGATGGATACCGACCAGACAGGCCCGTTGAATGAGTAGCCGTCCTGGAATCCCCAGTACGAAGCCAGTAACAGCTGAAGTAGAAAATGTTTCAGATCGTTTGCCGCGTAAATGAAGTAGTTTCCGAACTGCCACTGAGAAATTGATTGAACTAATAAAACTAAAATTAGCGTGACGAAGTGCAAAGGATATAGTCGTGAAAACCGTAAAATAAAAAACCGGTAACCTGACACCATTTTATTGCGGACCGCATCCTGATAAAGCCAGAAAAAGATGAATCCGGAAAGTACGAAAAAGAGTTGAACGGCCAGCAATCCTCTGTTGTAAAAAGGGGAAATGAGAAAATAAAATGGTTGGAGGTCTCTTTTAAAACTCAGGGCGTATTGCCCAGGAGCTGTAAAAAAGAAATGCTGATAATGCCAGACAACGACGACCAAAGCCGCTAACCCACGCAGGATATCCAAGAGGTAGAACCGGGGCGGATACATTGCTTCTGTCAATTTTGATTCGTTGCCCGGTTTACTTTGGTATAATTTGATTTTATTCCGCATTACTCTAGTGATTCCAATTACAAGCCCGTTAAACTATTTGGATGGCACCTGAGTCGGGGGGACTGCTCCTTAACCAAGACGGGCCTGAACAAAATCCGCGCTTGCCTTTGTCATGGCGTCAATTACAAGGGGCATTTGGCCAAGGGCGGGAGAGAGAACAAACTTTACTTTTGGAAAACGTCCTTCCATTTTTTTTAAAATCTCAGGCAACTCTTTTTTCAGATGCCCGCCGGATGAAATAAAAAAGGGCAGGACCATGATTTTTGTGGCGCCTGATTCTACGTGAGTAAAAACAGCTTCCTCGATTTTTGGAGTTCCGAATTGCAGAAAGGCTACTGTGACTTTTACAGGCGCCAACTCCTTTGACAGCTTTTTCGCCAGGCTTCGAATCGGTCCTTCCCATTTGGGGTCTTTTGCGCCATGACCAAAAATAATCACGCCGTTACTACTCATTCAAATTTGCTCCGGCTATTTCTTCTTCTTTTTATTCGATTTCTTATTATCGCTAAGAACAATTTTACCATCTTTCATGGCAAGGGCGGCAAAGGGATTTGAAGTTATGCCGCCACCTCTGTTTTGACCACCCTGGCGTTTCTGTCCACCTTTTCTGTATTGCCCTTTGCCTTCATAGCGGTCGTTTCGCCTGGGAGGACGCCCTTTATATCTCTCTTTTCTATTTCCGCCACCCTGGCTTCTCTCTCTCTTTGGGAAAGGTTTATAATCGGCTCTTTCGGCCCTGGCCGGAGGCTCTGTGGTCTGCTTGATGGAAAGGGAGACACGGTTCCTGGCCTGATCAACCTCTAAAACCTTTACTTTGACTCTATCCTGGACGGAGACCGCTTTTGATGGATCTTGGATATATTCGTGGGAAAGTTCCGAAACATGAACCAGACCATCCTGATGAACGCCAATATCCACAAAGGCGCCAAAGTTTGTAACATTGGTTACAACGCCGTCAAGGACGAGCCCTTCCCTTAAATCCTTTAATTCCGTAACGTCGGGATTAAATCGCACAGGGGCCAGCTTGGGTCTGGGATCACGACCCGGCTTTGCCAGTTCATCCAGAATATCTTTAAGAGTAGGTTCGCCAACATCATCGGAGATATATTTTGACAGGTCCACCCGATCTTTCAAACCCGGATCGCCGACAAGGTCCTTGATTTCCATGTCGTTGTCCTTGGCTATTTGCTCTACAAGTTCATATCTCTCAGGGTGAACCGCGGAGGCGTCAAGGGCATTCTCTCCATTTCTGATCCTCAAAAATCCGGCGGCCTGTTCAAAGGCTTTTGGCCCGATTCTCGGCACATCAACGATCTGCTTTCTGTTTTTAAAAAGGCCGTTTTTCTTTCTGAATTCAACTATGGCGCCGGCCTGAGTCGTGTTTATTCCTGATACATAAGACAAAAGGGTGTGACTCGCGTTGTTAAGCTCGACACCCACCCCGTTGACGCAGCTAACCACCACATCGTCCAGAGAACCCTTAAGCCGGTCCTGGTCCACGTCGTGCTGGTATTGGCCTACGCCAATGGATTTCGGCTCGATTTTAACAAGTTCGGATAAGGGGTCTTGCAGTCGTCTGCCAATGCTGATGGCGCCTCTAACTGTAATATCCTGGTCGGGAAATTCCTTTCGCGCGATATCGCCGGCCGAATAGATGGACGCGCCGGCTTCGTTTACCAGAATTATATCCGCGTCATTTATCAAATCCCTCTCCATTGAGCGGAAAAATTTCTCTGTCTCCCTTCCTCCGGTTCCATTGCCGATGGCAATAGCCTCGATGCGATATCTTTTGCAATACTGTTCAATTATTTTCGCGGCTTTCTCTTTTTCATGTTGCGCGGCCATGGGATAGATTACTGTCTGGGCAAGAAGATCGCCCTTGTCATCAAGAGCTACAACCTTGCAACCCGTTCTGATTCCGGGGTCCACGGCAAGAACCCATTTGCCGCCAAGGGGCGGAGACATAAGGAGCCGTCTCAAGTTTTTTACAAAGACGGCAATTGCCTCTTTGTCGGCTCTTTTTCTCAATTCGTTTCTCGCGGCGCCTTCCATGGATGGCTTGAGAAGCCTGTCGTAACCATCTTCACACGCGGCTAAAAGATGGTCCGCCAAAGGTCCGCCCTCCTCCTTGACCACCTCCCCTTTTACATCAGAAAGGGCAAGCTCCCTATCAACCAAAACCCTTGTTGTTAAAATCCCCTCTGCTTCTGCCCTGCGTACCGCCAGAACTCGATGACCGGGGATGGTTTTTACTGGCTCCGAGAAATCAAAATAGTCCCTGTACTTTGCGCCCTGTGATTCTTTGCCTTTTTTTATTTTGGCTGTAACAAGGCCTTTTTCCAGAAAAAGCAATCGCAGTTTCCCACGCAACCGGGCGTTTTCAGATACTCTTTGTGCAACAATGTCCCTGGCGCCGGTCCACGCGGATTCAATATCCGGCACCCCTTTTTCCTCGTTAACAAGAGCGCCGGCTATCTCATTTACGTCCTTTTCAATTTCCTTTTGTTCCCATATTAGATCAGCCAGAGGCTCAAGACCTTTTTCCATGGCCGCGGAAGCTCTGGTTTTTCTTTTTGGTTTGTAGGGCAGATAAAGGTCTTCAAGAATCGCCTGATCCAGACAATTCTCGATTTTCTCCTTCAACTGATCTGTAAGCTTACCCTGGGATTCAATGGTTTTGAGAATTGTTCCCTTTCTCTCTTCCAGCTTTCTTAAAAAACCAAGGTGGTCCCTGATATCAGTAAGCTGTACTTCGTCAAGACCGCCGGTTTTCTCTTTTCTGTATCTGGCGACAAAAGGCACAGTGGCGTCATCGTCAAAAAGGGCAATAGCCGCGGCCACACCCTTTTCATCCAGTTTCAATTCCGCTGTTATCTCTTTTACAAAGTCCATTGAGAATATCTCTCCAATAATCGCGAACAACCAATTCTGAAATTCCTTACAATATTTGTCATTAAATATCCAGAGACTTTTTATCCAGGGCCTGGGAAACGCCGGAGAACCGCTTTTGGAATAATCCAAGGGTAACAATTCCAACAAATACGGCAAACCACAAAGTAGCGATTCTCACAATCATTGTGGCCGCCGCGGCCAGGGCCATTCCCACCTTGTTTTCCTGTCCCATAATTGTTCCCGATTGAAGCATGCCCACCATCGATCCGTCAGTAACACCCAGTCCGCCGGGGCTTACGACTCCCACCATGGTTCCAAAGGCGTAAATAAAAGAGGCCGTCAGGACCTTGCACTCAATTCCAAGAACCCAAAGAACAATCCAGAAGCCAACGCACTCACACATCCAGGCAGCCAGACTCCAGAGTGTGGCCACAGAAAGAGGCGCCGGCTTTAAGAGAATAAATGTACTTTCGTATGCAATGAAGAGCTTTTCTGAAAAGCGCCCTACCACCGGCAATTTCGCAATGATATTTATAAGCCAAAGACTCAATCTTCTTTGGCTGATAATTCCAATGAACAACCCGAGAACTACAACAACCACAGCCAGAACAAGGCTGTTGCTTCCCACAGTAAAAACCGTAATTCCGGCAAGAGAGATTATTACAATAGCCACAAAATCAGTAAGACGCTCCGCCACAATAACAGGCGCGCTTCTGCTCATTTCGACGCCGCTGATATTTTTAAGAAGAAGGGACTTTAAAAGCTCCCCGATCTTGCCTGGAGTGATGGTGCCCACAAGACCTGACAGAAAAATAATCAGGCTTTCCCTCTTGCTGATTTTTATATCCAGGCAGCCAAGATAGTAATCCCACTTAAAAAACCTGAGAATATAGTTGGCAAAGGCAAGTCCAAGAATCAGAGGAAACCAGCTCCATGAAAAAGCCAGCATGGAGACTTTTACTTTTTCCCAGTCTGAAACCACCACGAGTACAAGGTACACCATGGCGCCGATAACAATACCCGCTATGAGTTTGCCTTTTAACTTTGAAAGTATTGACTGGTGGCTCATGGGTTATTCTTTGCCCTTACAATGCCAAGGCTTGCACCACGAATATCTTTTTTTCCTCGTTACGCGAAACTTCCAATCTGACTTTTTTTCCTGGAGCAAGAAGGGAAATTGAACGGGCGAATTCGTGAGCGTTTTCCGGCTTTACTCCATCAAGGAAAAGGACAATGTCGCCTTTTTCCAATCCCACCTGAGCCGCGGGACCGTTTCTGTCCACCCGGGTCACCATCACCCCTGACTGATCCTTCACCTTAAAGCGCTTTGCAAGCATCGGCGTCAGATCAATGGCCGCGATTCCTATATAGCCCCTTTCCACAGAGCCATAGCGCACAAGGTCCGGTGCGAGTTGCTTTACAAGGTTGGCCGGTATGGCAAAGCCTATTCCCTGGGCTCTGGCGATTATCGCCGTATTTATTCCCACAACTTCTCCGTCAAGATTGAGTAACGGCCCTCCGGAGTTACCGGGATTGATAAGAGCTGAAGTCTGGAGATATAGAACAGCGTTGCCCTTTCTTGTTCCCGGTTTCAGATTCCTGTTTTTAGCGGATATCACTCCTGTTGTAAGAGAGTGGGCAAGACCAAAGGGGTTTCCAACAGCTATGACAGGCGCCCCAATGGAAATAGAGTCAGAGTCAGCCAGGGGCAGGTAAGGCAACTGCCTGTTTGTCTTAATTTTCAGCAGGGCTACATCGGTCATGGGGTCAACACCAATAACCTCGGTAGGCTGAATTTCGTTTGTCTCATGAAGAAAAACGCTGATCTGACTGGCGTATTTTATAACGTGGTAATTTGTAAGCAGAAAACCATCCGGGCTGATAATAAATCCGGTGCCCAGACTGTGGGCTTCGAGATCGAGACTTGGCAGGGGGATTGCGAATAATCCGACTCCAATGCCGGCGTCGAGCTTCTGGCTTGTAAAAATGTTCACTACAGCGGGGTTTACTTTTTTCGCCAGCTTAATATATGTATCGGACTTTATTACCATGGCGCCGGCAATTCCGTTTTTTCCATCGGTCCAGATATTGGTGTCCGCATTTGGTCCAAGACCATTTCCCTTTACGGTTTTGGCCCTGGGGTTTGCAGAGGGCGGCGCTGTATAAATACCAAAACAGCCCGTAAGAAAAAAGGCCATGATTAATATCGCGGCCATCAAAATCATTCGTTTTTTCATTATCCTTTTGCCCTTTCAGAGTTAAAGGTCAAGATACTCCAGCGGCTCAATGCTTACTGAATATTTGAGAATCTGGTCATTGACATCATAGTAGCTGATATGAAGATAGCCCTCATCATCAATGGCCAGGGAGGTGTCGGTCTGCCCTGTACCGACTTTACTATCCGCCGGCGCCGCCTCCCAAACCCCTGAAAAATCGGTGGCGTAATAAAGAGAGGGCGAACCGTAATAAGTTATATGCACACCCCCCGCTTCATCCAGGGCGATAGAAGGGACCTTCCCCACGTCGTTGCGGTCATCTATTATGGAACTTACCCAGGAACCATCGGCGTTGGAGGCGTGTTTAAGGTTTCCGGCGCCCTGATCGTAATAAGCGATATGGGCGGCGCTGCCTGAATAAGCGATGGAGGAGTTTTCACCCACTTTTCCCGAATCAACCTGCACTGGAGAGAATCCACCAGCGCCTTGTGTTGTGGCGAAATATAGTCCGTCGCCCTTGGCATAACTGACAAATACTGAGCCAAGATCACTAACGGCAATAGCCGAGGCGCTTCCTGCTTCATCAACAGTTGAGTTTGTAGAGCCGACAAAGTACCATTTTACCGCTCCGGATTTGGTGCTGTAGCTGATGTGGGCGTCTCCATCGGCTGTAACCGCCAGGTCAATCTCGTCGCCACAGTCGGCCTCTGTATCAAGGTTCTGAGGAGTGTTCCAGTTATCGCCGGGCTTTTTCGCGTAGACAAGACCGGCGCTGCAATAGGCTACGTGAACAGAATTAGAGGAATCAACAGCAATAGCCGTGGGGCCTTGGACATCCTGCTCAATGGGGTTAGGCAGAGTTTCCGATTCCCAAGCACCGCCCTTGTTTGTAGCATACATGGCCGCCATGTTTACAGCATCCCAATAGGCCACGTGGGCATTGCCCTTAGAGTCCACCGCCAGGTCGTTATATCGCCCCACGTCATCGCCTTTGTCTATGATCTGCTGCTTCCAGGGATTTGGTTTTTCATTGCCGTCATCATCATCGTCATCGTCGTCGCCACCACAGGCAACGTTAAAAATAAAGATTCCGCAAAATATCAACGCCAGAATAAACAC
>CAYSHR010000015.1:0-4579 GCA_964430795.1 uncultured bacterium | reverse complement strand
TTTTCATAATGACCTCAAAATTGTCAAATTAATGTAATACCTTTGAGCACCGGCGGGCCGCCGGTTCCAATAACCTGACACTGCTCGGTGCCCCAAGAATGAGCATCCTTGCTTGCATATTCGCCAGAAAATGGAGGTTTAATCCCATTTTGAGACATTAATACCAATAAAAAGGGGTAATTGCAACGATCCAGTAAGCCTGGGGTTTTTAGAAATAGCCGGGAACTACCTGCAGAGATCGAACTCCACCCTTTTCATACGGGTGTGAGCTTCTTTGTAAAGGTTGTATTCGGTAATGTTTCCCTTGTCGTTGTATCGGTAATATTCCTTATAGAGCATGGTCACAGCCTGGTCCATGGCTTTGCAGGCTTTCTGTTTTCCCACCTCTTTTATAAGCTTGGCGCCAAGACTATATGTTGTTTTTTCTCCATGCCTGGCCGCGTAAGCAAAAGCCTGGGCGTGATTTCCATATTGAAGAGCGCCGGAAATCTGAGCCAATAGCCCTTCAGGGTCTTTGTTTGAACACCCCGCAAAAAGAATCAGCGCCATTAATACTATTGTGATCCAAAGATATCTCATTTGTTTTCTCCCTGTTTTTTCATCTTTTCTCACCCCAATTTTTTGGTCCGAATAGAATGTAATATAATAGAGATTTTCCTGCTATTATACCCCGAAAAAGGCCACCGGAAAAACCCTTTTTTGAAAAAAGAAATTTTGGACTGAAGTAGAATTTCAGATAGGATTTTCTTACCCACTGGAGAACGACTTTTCGCGCAAGCATACCTTTGGGCTTTGGTGGAAAAAAGTCCGCCTCAGGGTTTTTAGTAGCTTGGGCAAAGGGGTCGCGCCCTTTGTCTAAAAGCTGTTTTTTATATAGGGCCGTGCCCGGCAGAAGAACAAGAGGCGTAAACTGGGCGAAATCGGGATTCATTTTCCTAGCAAAATGGTATGTCTTGCCAAGGTCATTTTCTCTCTCTTTGGGAAATCCCATTATGAAATAGGCTACAGTCATAATCCCGGCATTTTTAGCCGCTGAAATCGCCTCTTTGACCTGCTCCAAGGTCACCCCTTTTCCTATCCGATCCAATATCTCCTTTGACCCGGACTCAACACCGAAGTTTATCCGCTCGCATCCGGCTTTTGAGCAGACAAGGGCGGTCTTCGTGTCGAAATTCGCCACCCGCCCTCTAAATCCCCAGGCAGGACCATGTTCAATGCCGGCCATCCCATCACAAAATTCCATGAACCATTTTCTGTCAAGATTCATGGAGTCATCCTCAAAATTGATCATCTGAAAGCCGCCGGCCACGCACTGCTCAACCTCCTCCAATACATTCTTCACCGAGCGCTGAACAAAAGGAGTTTTGGCCATGGAACAGAAAACGCACCCGAAAGGGCAGCCCCGGCTTGTAATCATGGCCGTTGTAACAGCAGGGCGGTCCACAACCCAGCTTTTATAATTTTCCTTTTTGATCAAAGAACGTGCTGGAAAAGGAAGCCGGTCAATATCACCCGTTTTTTCAGGAACAGCCGGGCCTGTTATTTGTCCGGAACCATCCTTGTATTTGAGACCGGGAATATTTTCCAGGGAGAGACCGCTTTGAAGACGGCCTGCGGTTTCTATGATTGTCTTTTCGCCAAATCCAACGCAAACACTATCACACCAATCATTTTGAACAGTTATGTCGGGATAGATTGTAGGGTGATGCCCACCCAGGCAGATATGGCATTTTGGATTGTTTTCCCTTATTCCTTTTGCGAGAAAATAGAGGTCCTTGATGGAAAAGCTGGTTACTGAAATTCCGACAAAATCGGGAGAGAGGCTGGATATTTTTTTTGCGGTCCCATCAGGAGAAAGACCAAGAGAATGGGAATCCACCACATGAACATCGTCAAACCCGGCTTTTTGAAGACTTGAGGCAAGATACAAAAGTCCAAGGGGGATATCTTTTCCCTTGTCTCTGATTATGGATGGAATGGGAAATTTCGGACCCAGGGTCAAGGGTGTATTTGCCAAGACGATTCTCATTTATGATCACCTGTTTTCCCGGCTGATGAGAAACCGATGGATAAAACGCCAACCTCCTCGAAAGATAAACCGCCCTGTGGATATTGGATGAAAAAACAGTCCTTTCGTTTTTCGCCATATCCATGCCGGATTTGTAGCGCAACGGATAAACCCCCTCTTTACAAGAGCTTCATTTCCAGCAATAAACCTTTCGATTTCATCCTTATCCAAAGCCGGATCCGGCGCGTAATCAGAAAAAAGAGCGGCAAGGTCAAAGTTGGGATAGAGACCAAGAAAGGGCTCAATCCTACCCTCCCTCACCAGTTTTTCAGCCAAAGGCGCGCCGGGCACCGGGTAAAAAGTGCAGAAAGAAAAGGAGTCCAGAGTCAACGACCTGGCAAACTCAATGGTTTCCAGCGACTCTTTTTCCGATTCTCCGGGAAGGCCGATCATAAAATTCGAATAGGTTTCAAGACCAAGGCTGTGGGCGTTTTTTACGGCCTCTTTAATGATTTTCACGGTCATGGTCTTCTTCCCGATTTTTTTTAACCGTTTATCGGAACCAACCTCAAATCCAAATCGAAGCCCAAAGCAGCCGGCCTTTTTCATAAGAGCCATGGTCTTGTAATCGATATTGTCGGCGCGGCAGAAACAGGTCCAGGATATATTCAGACCGCCGTCAATAATTTTTTGGCAAACCTTATTTATTCTTCCTTTGGGCACATTAAAAGTGTCGTCATAGATAAAGATGTCTCTGATGTTGTAATCTTTTTGGCAGATTGAAAGCTCATCATAGAGCCATTGTGGACTGGCGGCCCGGAAATTCCCTCTGTAAATCTTGCGAACAGAGCAGAATTCGCAATTAAAAGGGCACCCTCGGCTTCCCAAAACGCCAGTGGCCGGGCGTCCTCGATAGGCGCTGAAATTGGGAATATACCTGTCAATATGAAGCAAAGACCTGTCAGGATGAGGCAGAGAATCCAAGTCATTTATTACCGGCCTGGTGCCACCGTCGATAATCTCGCGGTCCATATTGCGGATTATTCCCGGGATATTTTCCGGCGCCCTGCCGGCAATAACCTCCCGGGCTGTTTCCAGCAGCGTGACTTCCCCTTCGCCATATGCCACCGCGTCAAAAACAGGAAATTTTTTTGCGGTAGCCTCAGGCAATGAGGAGCTGTGAATTCCACCCAGCAGAAGAAAAACATCGGGCCTTAGTTCCTTTGCTTTTTTCGCCAGATTCTCGCTTCTGTAAATCTGCAAGGTGGGCGCGGAAAACCCTAGGATCTTAAGCTCAGGCGCTTTTAATCTTTGAGCGAACTCCTGGTCTGATTGGACGTGGAAGTCAAAAACATCCACCTCAATGCCTTTTTCCATACAATAAGCCGCGAGGCCGGCCAGGTTTATGGGAAGTTCGGAAGTGGGGTCCCTGGAATAGCCCAGGTCGTTTCCGGTTTGCACAAGGAGAACCGGCGCGGATAATGGATCTTTTTTTCGCATATATGGCACCAGAATAAATTATTTGGCCGAGAGATCGGGGCACACGATCCCCATTTCCCTTATATTATTGACAAGGTCGGCCATTGTTGAGAAATGGGGTCATGTCCCCCGATCTCCAACTCGCGAATTTGACAACGGCTAAAAAGTGAGGCTATCATAAGTTGGTTTTATTGACTAGAGCAGGGGACAAGAATGATAAAGATTACAAAACTCACGGTTTTGATAACATTGCTTTTTTCCCTTCTCTGCCCCGGGGTTTTTTCTCAAACTACGGTAGTAGGGCAGGATGTGGTGCTTATCGCCAAAGACGGCGCTAAAATTCACGGTACTTTTTATGATTCAGGAAAAGGAACCCCCGTTGCAATCCTCCTTCATATGATGCGCAGGGACAGGAAGGATTGGGAGAATTTTGTCCTGGACCTTGAGGAACAAGGCTTCTCGGCCCTTTCCATTGATCTTCGAGGGCATGGTCAGAGTAGGGAGAAAACCGATGGCGGCGCCCTTGTTCTTGAAGCTTTTAGAAATCCGGACTTTAAAGCCATGGAAAAAGATGTGGCCGCGGCCATGGAGTTCCTGGGAAAAAGCGGTGTGGATAAAAACAGGATCGCTATTGTCGGCGCCAGTATCGGCGCGAATACCGCCATCAATTACGCGGCAAATCATCCGGGGGTCATCAAGGCCGTTGTTATGCTCTCTCCGGGTCTCAATTATCGAAACGTGAAATGTACTGAGGCTTTGACAAAATATCCCGGACCGGTTTTTCTCACCGCCACAAAAGGAGACAAATATTCAGCCCAGTCTGTTCTGGATCTATCCGGAATAAACCGGACAAGGATAACCTCCACAATTCTCAGTGGAAAAACCCATGGGACCAATATGTTCCTCAGACATAAGGACCTGCCCGCCAAGATCGCCGGTTGGCTGGGGGAAAAGGTGAAGAAGTAATTCAGACCTATTTTATTCAGGAGCGATAAATGGCAAAAAAAATTAAAGTCGCCGCCGTGCAGACCATTTCCGGCAATGATATGGATCACAACCTGGAAAGAGCCTTTGAGACCGCTGACCTTGCTG